>NZ_JAXHDC010000023.1:0-50490 GCF_037072045.1 Oceanobacillus sp. MO10714A
GGTTTATTCTCCCTTCAGCATATTCTTCTTACTTTAACGGGAAAACAACTAGGGTTTATTCTCCCTTCAGCATATTCTTCTTACTTTAACGGGAAAACAACTAGGGTTTATTCTCCCTTCAGCATGCTCATCTCACTTAATCGGGAAAGTATCCTTCCGCCGGGCAACTGAACGGTAATCAGGGCACTATAATAGCCGAGCAAGATACTTACGTTGAATGAAAGCATTCATTCATTTTGAGAAGACTTTTTTAATTAATAACGGCCAGGTACAACATCGAAGGTTAGGAGCGCTTAATTAGAATGATTTGCTTTAATATTTTCAGAGTGCGAAAGTTGAGTTATTTACTTATTAGGGGCAACCTCTTCTCCACTGATTCCCACAACCATTCGACACAATTCGAGTAGTGACATATACCTGAACCATGTTAGAATAGAACTAACTATGAACCGAGTGGTGATAATATGTTTAAACGTGTAAAAGAAGCAACTTATTTGACGGCTGAAAAGGCGTGGAGCTACCGGGCAATTCTCCGTTATTTTTTTATTCAGCATGAAAGAATGAGAGAATTTCTTTTCCCAGAAGAAATCTATGAATACCTTATTCAATATGACGAATTCAAAGACTATCCAATTGAAGCCCTTCACATTGACCTCGACACGCTGGTGAAATGGGGAAACCTCATAGCTAGACAAGAATTGGGTAAATCGCGAACCGTTGAAGAATTTAAAAAGAAGCGATTTCGTTACCAATCCACACCTTATACCATCGAATTTGAGAGAATGCTCATCCAGCTTGAAGGCATGGGAGAAGTATTTGGCGGCTCTCTTGAAAAATCCCAATTTGAACGCCTTTATCAATCCCTTGCAAAAATTGAACGTATTATCAAAGGAAACTTAATGGAAAAAAATGAAGAATGCGCTCAACTTTGGGATGATACTCTTTCCTATTTCCGGCAAATTACCCAGAACACATCCGACTATATTGCCTACCTAAATAGTGAAGAAGTTGAAGAGCAAATGCAAACGGAAGCTTTTCTCGTTTACAAGGATCAGTTTACTACCTATTTAAGAGACTTTATTATAGCGCTGCAAGGAACATCCCTGCAAATTCAGGATATTTTACTTGCAATCACAAAAAGTGAACTGCGCGCCTTTCTTCAAAAGGTCATCCAGCATAAAGATCAAGTTTTCCGCTTTGAGCAAGAACAAGAAGAAACAGATCCATATAAAGAACAGGAGGAAAAATGGGCAAGCATTAAAGATTGGTTTCTCGGGAACGAACACGGGGAAAGTCAATACGAAATGTTACAACAACGTACAACCGAATCCATTCGTCGGATTACTCGAGTAGTTCAGCGACTTGGGGAGAGACATCAATATTTCCGGAGCAGGAAAAAGGATTACCTTCATCTCGCAAAATGGTTTAGCTCATTGGAAGACTTGGAGGAAGCACATCAGCTTTCCTCTGTAGCCTTTGGTGTCTTACATACTCGTCATTTCCACATCGATCACATCCCAACGGAAAACATTTATACCGACGTCTGGGACGAGGAACCAATGAAACACGAAACAAAACCGATCACACGGAACTACCGGGAAAAAACAAGACCTGGTGCAGTTACCAGTAATACCAAAAAGAAAGAAGAATTAAAAAAACAATATTTAGAACAGAAGCAACAGGAGAAGAAACTAATCGAACAATATATTGAAGGAAACGAAATCCACATTGAAAATCTTCCGCTTGTTGAATCCCATGTTAGAAAACTGTTACTCTCCTGGATCGGTAAAGCGATGGTTCGCAAAGATCGGACGATAAAAACAGAGCTTGGTGTAAAGGTACGTGTAGTTATCCGTGATGGTCGAGTTTTACTACGAGCAAAAGACGGCGTCCTCAAAATGCCTAATGTAACCTTTCAATTTATAGATCTGGAGGGATCAGCATCATGAATCAGACCGGATTTGATGAAGAAACAATTGAAGCTTTAAGCATATTATTTGAACAGTTTTGGGTGTTACGCACGAAAGAACCTGCTACATACCAATTCATCCGTGAACGGGAAAAAACATTGAAACGATATATTTCCGATAAATTGGGATTTGACTTAATCGTTCACCAACATTTTATCAAATTGGAAAAAATACCAGTTACTCCAAAAGGATGGATGGGAATTCAAGATTTTACTGAGCCACTTGATTATGCAATTTTTTGCTGTGGATTGTCTTTCACCGAACAGCGATCCGTTGAGGAGCAATTTTTATTATCCGATATTACGGAAGAAATCGAGGATCTCTATCCAGGAGATTTTCCGCTGGATTGGACGAATTATCAGCAGCGTAAATCACTTGTACGTGCACTGAAGAAAATGGTTGAACTCGATATTATTAAAGTTGTCGATGGCGATATTGAATTGTTTGCAGGTAATGAGGAGCATGAAGTTCTTTATGAAGTGACAGTTTACGCCCGCTATTTCATGCGCTCCTATCCAGATGATTTGTTCTGCTACCAAACAACAGAGGAAATACTCGAGAGCGAATGGCTGAGACATCAAGATGATGTGCGTCGTAAACGGGTATACCGGAAACTGCTTTTCTCCCCCGCTGTCTATCGCGAGAGCGAGGAAGATCCTGATTTCGGTTATATCCGGAGCTTCAGAAACAGACTGCGTGAAGATTTAGAAGCACATACACCGTTTCAACTAGAGGTATTTAAAAATGCAGCCATGCTCGTCATGCCGGAACGAAAACAGCGCTATACCCTATTTCCCGACCAGAAAGCAATTATGAATGTCGCACTCCATTTTCAAGCGTATCTGCGCGAGAATAGCGAGACTTATTCCATTAATGCACTTGGTGAACTCAAATTGACGATGGCAGAATTCAGCCAAATAACAGGAACGGTAAAAGGGATTTACGGACAGGGCTGGAGTAAAAAATATCGAGATATGTCCTATAACTTGATCGCTGAAGAACTTTTACAGCTCTATAAAGATTGGGAATTAGCGACAGTCGAAGCCGATTCAGACATGATCATATTAAAACCTGCCATTGCAAGAATGGTCGGGCATTATCCTAAAGACTTCGAGGTGAACAATTAAAATGAATAAATGGAAAATGAACCGTGCAGGGTTACTGAATTTCTGGTATTACGATGAAGAAATTTTTAATTTTTCTAATGGAAAACTATTGCTCCGAGGTAGTAATGGTTCCGGAAAATCCGTGACCATGCAAAGCTTCCTCCCTGTACTTCTTGACGGAAGAACATCGCCTGACCGTTTAGATCCATTCGGTTCCAAAGCAAGAAAGATGGAAGATTATCTTTTAGGTGAAAAAGAGATCGTCAATCGGGATGAACGGACCGGCTACCTATTTATCGAATTTAAACGGGAGCACACCGAGCAATATTTAACAATTGGGATTGGCTTACAAGCAAAACGCAATAAACAGATGAAATTCTGGGGGTTTGTCATAAATGATAACCGTAGGATTGCCATCGACTTTCATCTGTATAAATTGGAGCGGAGTGCAGGTGAAGAACATAAACTCCCTCTCTCCCGCGTTGAACTCGAAAACCTTCTTCAAGATGGAGGTCATGTTGTACAGACAAAATCAGAATATACGAAGCTCGTAAATAAATATCTATTCAACTTTGAAACAATCGAAGCTTATGAAGACTTGATTAAACTGCTTATCCAGCTCAGAAGTCCAAAGCTTTCCAAAGACTTTAAACCGACCGTCATCTATGAAATTTTAGAAGCCGCTCTTCCCCCATTGTCCGACGAAGACCTGCGTCATCTGTCGGATACGATTGAACAGATGGATCAGACCAAACAGCAGATCGAACAACTAGACCGGGAAGCAGCTGCCATCACCAGCTTAAATAAATTCTATCAAACGTATAATGAATATATACTCGCCGAACAGGCACATGAATATTTACAAGCCGAAAAACGTTTGGCAAAAGAGCAAGAAAATGAACAGGAAACCAAATTGAAACAAGAACAGCTAATAAATGAAATCGAGCAGCTGGAAGTAGACAGGAAAGAACTAGAATTAAAAAAATCCACCTATATGGCGCAAGAAAAGCGATTACGCTCCCATAAAATTTGGAACTTAGAAGAGGAACGTGCGGAAATAGAAAATAAACTTACACAAGAAACTGCGATACACCGCAGAAAAACGGATCAACTGCAAACAAGGCGAAATCGAGAGCATAATCTAAGAATAGATTTACAGAAACTAGAAACAACTATTGCAAGTCAAGAAAAAGACATCAAAGACAAGCTGACCGATCTTGTAAATGACGCGGAAGAAGCTGCGTTTACGGAATCTCATCATATAAATGAACAAGATTTTAAACGTCACGGGCAAGCAACCTTTGATTTCAGCTTATGGAAAAAAGAAGCAGGCAACCATTTGTCGAATCTTGAATGGTTAGAAGAGAAACTAAGAGAATTTGAAGCATTAAAAGAGAAATACCAAGAAAAAAACAAACAATTGGCAGATGAAAATAAAAAATTGGATGACGCCCTGTATCAAGAACAGGAATGGGTACGACTTTTCGAAGAGGATAAAGAGATAAAATTGAATGAAATCCACACTTGGGTAAATGAAACATCTTGGCTTGATATTCCAGATGAAGTTATGCAGGAAACTGCTCGTGCGTTGCAAAGTTTATATGAGGATACCTCCTATGAAACGATAAAGGAACCATTCCGCCAAGCAACATATCAATATGAACAGAGCCAACGAGAAAAACTGTCTGAGCTTCGTTTCATGCAAAATCAATTAATAGAAGAGCTCGAAGCAAAGGAAGCAGAACTGGCTGAATGGAAGTCGAAAAAAGATCCCGAGCCAGCCACTGACCCGTTAACAAAAGAAGCTAGGCAGCAACTAACAGAAATGGGGATTGCCTACTCCCCTTTATACGCAGCAGTTGAATTTCATGATGATGTCGAACCGTCACTTCAGAAACGGATTGAAGCTGCATTAATTGATAGCGGTATGCTGAACGCATTGATTGTAGAAAAAGATATCGAAATAAAACATGATAAAGTACTGACTGCGGATCCGCAGATGATGGCTTACACGCTCGCTAATTATTTAAAACCTGACCTTGATTCAAACAGCAAACTAGCAACGAGCTTAGTTGATGATATATTAAGAAGTATTTTAATCGATGAAAGCGGTGAAACTCATTTCTCCGTAGATGAACAAGGTAACTATAAAATAGGACTTCTCAAAGGGCATGCTCTCCCGGTGGAAAATGTTCGGTATATCGGTAAAAATGCAAGAAAAAGATACCAAGCAGAACAAATCGAACGCATCCAGGAAGAAATCTATGCTTTACAAAACGAAAAACAATCCCTGGACAGCAGAATCGAACAAATAGAAACAGCAATTAAACAAGCGAGCACGCGACTTGCTGCTTTTCCACCCGACAAAGACTTAGCTGAAAGTTTCAACCAGATTAAAGATGTTCGATTAACGATCAATCACCATAATGGACAGATCGCAATATTAACTACTGCAATCCAGACAATATATGCGGAATATACAACTGTAAAACGTACCATTGATGAAAAAACGAGGAGTTATAATTTAGAAGTGAGTCTCTCTTCATTTCAAGAAGCAATCGTTGTAATGAAGCGTTATGAAAAAGATTTATCCGAAACAGAGAAATCACATATCCAGTACATTAACTTTTCTCTTCAATATCAGGATAAACAAGATCAACTTCGCGAATTGACAGAAGAAATATTGGAAATTCAAGGAGACATCAACATAGCAGAAGACTTGATTAAAGGGCTCGAAGGAAACTTAAAACAAATCAAACTCGAACTTGAAAAACACGGAGAAACGGATATTCGTAAACAGATCAATGAAGTACAAGACATGTTAAAAGAAATCGATCATGCCCTCGATAAAACGAAGGAAAAGCTGCCGGTTAAACGAACAGAACGAAAACAGATCGATGAACAGCTCACACATGTCCGACAAACCGTTCAATTTTGGTTGCACCTGAAGGAAACTTGGGAGAAGTCTTTCTTAAGCGAATTGCATCGGGAATTCGTACTTTCTGGAAATGATCAACCTGCACATGAGGCTGCTAGGAAAGTTACAAACGAATTTGGACATCTTTTAAAAGAGAAAGAACGTCCTAAAATTTTAGAACAGCTGACAAAAGAATATTATAAACAGCATGGCGACTTAATGGAATATCGTCTGAACAGCTTCAGTGCACCCTACCAGACACCTGAATGGATGAATATCGAGACAAGCGATGAGCAGAAACTTCATATTGATAATTGGAAACAAAAAATGTCCCGGCAGCTTATTGAATTGAATCATCTTGGAAAACAGATGAGTCCTTCGATGCTTAAACAGCAAATAGAAATGGAACAAGCTCGTCAAGAAAGTTTCCTTGACGATCAGGACAGAGCACTATATGAAGAAATCCTTTTCCATACCGTTGGGCAAAAGCTGCGTGCACGAATCCGTCGAGCAGAGCAATGGGTGAAGCAAATGAAAAAATTAATGGAATCTCGCGACACCTCATCCGGCTTATCCTTCTCTATCCAGTGGAAGCCCCGAACAGCCGATTCGGAGACTGAGATGGATACGGTTGATCTTGTCCATCTACTAAGACAGGATGCCAAGCTTTTAAAAGAAACAGATAGAGATAAAATTATTATGCACTTTCGCTCCAAAATAGAAAAAGCAAAAGAAGTAGCCGAAAATGAAAATGAATTACAGACATTCCTTCAAGTGTTGAAAGAAGTGCTTGATTATCGTAAATGGTTCTCCTTTGTTCTCTATTTTCGCCGTGAAGGAGAGAATAAACGTGAACTGACAAATAATCAGTTTTATAAATTCAGTGGTGGTGAAAAAGCGATGGCAATGTATATTCCTCTGTTCACTGCTTGCTATTCGCGCTACTTGGAGGCTGATCCGGAGGCACCCTATATAATATCGTTAGACGAAGCTTTTGCTGGAGTGGACGAAAATAATATTAGGGAAATGTTTGAGATTGTGGAGCAATTAGGTTTTGATTATATGATGAACTCGCAAGTGCTTTGGGGAGATTATGATACGATCAGTGAGCTTTCCATTTATGAACTTCTAAGACCGAAGAATGCTGATTTCGTCGGCGTCATGGGCTATTACTGGGATGGAAATAAACGCATCGAACTTGATAAAATAGAAACAGATGAAGAAAGCGACATGAAGGTGACACAATGATGATGAAAGAAGCTTTAGCTTATTTTAGCGACGGAGATCATTTTCGTCGCTTGTTTTCTCTTTTTAAGAAAAAATATGAATCTCTTGGCAGAATTGGCGGTACAGTTAGATTAGAATATTTTTCAGATGAAGAATTAGATGCACTCGCACGATTTTTAGGTGTAACAGATAAAGAATTAAGAAGGAAGGGCAATGTTTCCCTTGAGAAATTTGAGCAACAGCTACAATCAACGAGATTTGAAGGAGTCCATTTAAAAGCGTTACTCGAAGCGTATTTCGGGGAAACCCTTCTTTCAAAAAAGGAAATGAAAGAGAAACAAGATGAAGAGACCCGGCAATTTTTCATTCAACTGAATGATAATTTCCCTGCACTACGTGATTGGCTAAACCATGTCAGAAAAAAGCCGGCTGATACATACTGGATTTATCGGTTAATAGAAGAGTCTAAACCTCGCTTTATAAAATGGATGGAACGCTTGGAAAAAGCAATTACACATTTACCTGAGCAATATGAACGACTACCGTTGTTCAGTCAACGTATCACTCGTGATCCACATGCATTTGACCAAAATACAAACTTAGGACGACTGTTTATTCATATGCTGTCCATTTACTCCATGAACGACGGGAACGTATTTATTCCATCGACCAGCGAAGGGATAAATGATTTGCTATTATCTCATCGAATTTTAAGGGATGATATAACGAATTATGTTACATGCGCGAACATCATTGGTGAAACAGAAAGTGGTATTCATCCAATGTGGCAGGCAGCCGCAGAAACACATAGCGTCATGAATGTTCCACTTCGGGAATTAGTCGATTTATCACATGCTTACCCAGCTAACCATGGATGCGATGTTTGGATTGTTGAGAACTCGGGTGTCTATTCAAGCTTGATTGACGAACTTCCAAGTGTTCCATTGCTGTGCACGCATGGACAATTTAAATTAGCAGGTCTTGTTCTAATCGACTTACTCGTGCAAGAAGGATGTACAATCCATTATGCAGGTGACATTGATCCAGAAGGTTTAAATATAGCGGAACGATTATTGCTCCGGCACCCAAGTAATGTGCGGATTTGGAAAATGGATCTGGAATCGTACAAAAAATCGATCACAGAGGTAGAACTATCCACCGAGCGTATCCAAAAGTTAGCTTCGATCACATCCTCTGCATTAATACCAGTCGCGAATGAATTAAGAAGAAAGAAAAAAGCAGGTTATCAGGAAGCATTGGTTCCTGATATGATGCAGGAATTAATGATGTATTTAGGATAGAGATTAATTTTTATGGCAGCAAGGATATTTTTAGAGGATAAATGATTTTTTCAGGTAAAAAAGCTTTCTTTCCAATAGATCTATTACGAACTTGGAAGAAAGCTTTTTTACTATTGTTTTTTCTTCTTAAAAATTACTCTACATCACTGTACAAGAAGACTTTAAATAATGCTTGATGAGCTTACTATAATAAATGTGCAGCTTTACTGGACGGCGGAATCGAACAAGGAAAGTTTTTCACAAATTGATAAGACCCCTCTGCGTGAACGAACTCTAATCTTAGTTTCTTCGAGGGATTAAACTACCTTTAATTGCATGAATGAACTCTAATCTAGTTTCTTCGAGGAATTAAAGCACCTCTAATCGACCGAACGATTTCTATGCTGACTTATTCAGGTGATTAGAACCCCTCTAATCAACCGAAATGAAGTCGAATCTAGGACAAACGGGCGATTAAAGATGAAACGCTCTATTCTACTCGAAAAAAATCTTGGAATCGCATTCACAATTATAATGAATTACTAGTTTCACTCACTATACCAGAGGGTTTCTTACTGTAAAAGGTGAATTATTTATTTTCAATAATAACTTTATTCAATTTCATTGTTACTGGGTTCGCAATGGTGTCACCAACGGGACAGGTTGCTTCGATAAACTCAATGAATTTTTCAACTTTTTCTCGTGGTTCGTCTGTGTCGATATGAATATTATAACGAATTTCTGAATAACCTTTACGAACATCAGATATCCCCATAAATCCGTCTGTATCAAGGTCACCTTCCAGCTCTACCCAAAGATTATGGAACGTCATATCATGTTTTCCAGCAAACGTTGCGGCGGTAATAGCTTGACAAGCACCAAGTGCTCCTAGAATCATTTCCACCGGATTCATTCCCGTATCTGTCCCGCCCAAACTTTTAGGCTCATCAACCGTAATTTCAAAATCCCTAGATTTCACCTTCACTTGAACACCTTTTTCCAGATGTGCAGTTGCTTTAAATATACTCTGGGGCATGATGATAACCACCTTTTCTTTAATATTTTTCCTTTCAATTATATTGTACACCTTTTCACATTGATAGTCTGTAGACAAATTGTGAAATATTGAACAAAAATAATGGAAAAGGTAAAAAATCAAATATAATACTTGATTTTTTACCTCGATTATCATCGGCTGGCATGTTTCCACTTTTTCTTGTCATAATTAGGAAACGTGCCAAGCTTTTTAGTTACGCAATCAATTAAGCATGCAAGAATTTAACGCAGACCGCTTCTGGTGCTTCTACATCTTTCTGCAGTAGGGTTAGTTTTCCTGTTTCACTATCTCTTTCAAACAATGTTAATGTGCCACTTTCCTGGTTTGCAGCTACAATAAATTGCTCACTAGGATCGAGTACAAAATCACGCGGCCAGTTTCCTTCTGTATGTGTATACTTAACCAGCTCGACCGAATAATCCGCTGCAATTCGGTAAACGGCGATGGAATCATGGCCTCTATTACCTACGTACACAAATTTCCCGTCGGAAGATAAATGGATTGCGCTTCCTTGGTTATTTTCCGTAAAATCTTCTGGAATTGTTGCTACATACTGGACTTCTTCAAATGATCCCGTATTCTCATCATATTTAAGCACAATAACCTCATTGCTTATCTCTGTCATTACATAAGCATAGGGAGCTGTCGGGTGGAATGCAATATGGCGCGGACCACTGCCGGCTTTTACAGTTAACACATTAACTTCTTGTAATTCATCTCCATTCGGGGAGTAAGTTGTAATCGTATCACTGCCGAGATCCACAACTACAACATATTTCTCATCTGGCGTATATCCTGCAAAGTGGAGATGCGGTTTTTCCTGACGCTCATGGGGGCCGCTTCCTTCATGAGTTACAGACTTTGGAGCCTGGATGGAGCCATCTTCGTTCGTGAGGAATGTTTCCACTTGTTTTGTATGGTAATTCGCCGCGACAACTAAACGGTTCCTACTATCGACACTCACGTGGCAAGGCGGGGCACCAGCTGTTACTTCACTGTTTAATTTTTCTAAGTTGCCATTTGAAACAGAAAAGGCCGCAATACCTCCCTCCTCACCTTCCTGAGAAACAGCATAAACATAATCATTATTATGACTTACAGCTAAGTACGTCGGATTATTCAATTTAACCGCCACTTCTACGTCTGTTATCTTTTTCTGTTCGGTATCCAAGGTGAAACGATAAATTCCTTCACTCGTTTTCTTTGTGTAACTACCGAGATAACCTGTATATTTTTTGCCCACTTAAAATTCCTCCTTCAATATTGCCAATAATTCAAGTTACATCATACACTACCATAAGCATGACGGCTTTGTCCTCTAACTAGTATTATATATCTCTACTCCCAAAGCTGTCTCGTTCAACCTAGCTTACTTTTTTATCAAGAGCCACTGTCTCCTTGTGACCTGTCACAAACCGGTCCATAACATATCCAACAATTGCACCGGCAAACGCTGGAACAATCCAGCCTAAACCTAGATCAAAGAACGGAACAAACCCGATGATTTGTCCTACATTTTCTAAAAGGAAAAAAGCACGCACAAATAAAATAGCTAGAGCAACAAGTAAAATTGGTGTGAGCAATTGTCCCACACGGTCAACTATCTTCTTAGGATTTAAAGAAATATAATAAGCAATAGCAAAAAATAATAGGGCAAACAGTATAAGCGGTCCACTACCTTCATTGGTAAAATAGGGTTGAAAACCTAATTACATACGGTATATTGGGATTTGCCGGAAGAGTAGGATAGTTGTTTCCTTTTATATTTCTACCCATACACCCGATACTGATTCTTCCCTCTTCCCTTTGACTCATACAATGCTCGGTCTGCCCGCTTGTAAATCTCACTCACGTCCTTTACTTCATCATCAACTAGCGCAATTCCAATGCTTGCTGTTAAATCAAGACCTCTTGTTTTGTAATACTCTGTTACAGCTTCATTCACTGCAGTGATAACTTGTTTTGCGACTAATTCTGCTTTATCTCGGTTCGTATTTTGAAGTACAATCGCAAATTCATCCCCGCCTAATCGATAAGCCTTCCCCTCTGAATGGATAGTCGACTGAATAGAAGTTGCCATGTTTTTCAATAATTCATCCCCATCTGCATGTCCGAACAAATCATTAACAGACTTGAAATGATCCAGATCAATCATTAATAATCCTGTTTCACCTTCACTCTCACACAAAACTCCATCTAAATCCTCTTCAAATGCCGCCCGATTCCTTAAGCCCGTCAAGCTATCATGGAACGCCATGTACATCGGACGGGACACCCATTTTGAAATAATAAGAGCGATTATAATTGTTATAACTAAAATAAATGCCAGTTGCAGAATAAATGATTCCTTGTGCCTTTTAAGAATAGATTCAAGTTCCTGTTCGTTATAAGCTATTTCAACCACTTTATTCTGTGTCGAACCAAAATCATAGCCAGAATCGTAGGGCACGTAATGATAAATGACTGCTTCGCCCTTATCGTTTAAGGTGCGAACTTCAGTAGTTTCTCCTTCAGCTAATGTTTCTTCAAAAGCGGCTCTCCGCTCCGGCGATAATTTCGACTCTTCTGCAGGATCCCCCAATGCAAGACCACCTAGATTCAGTATATTTATTTCATTAATCGATGGGTAACTTTTTTCCAAATCATGGGTCACTGTTAGGAAATTAAAATCCTTGAAAATATCCCCTTCCTGCAAGGAATAACTAAGCTCAATGATATATTCTTTATCAGGAGTCGCCATGTAGCTGTATTTAGTTATCTCGCCGGTTGCTTGAGCAATGTCCATTCCATCGTGGTAGAATGCACCAGCTTCCCTCCGAGTGTCAAGTATCTTAGCAAGCTTGCCACAACATTCATTAAAATCCATCCCGATATCATTCTCAATCGAACTATGTGAAATGACATTGTCCGGATTAATGAAATACACGTCCATCTCGTATTTCTTTTTTAAATTTTGTATATCCCACGTATCGACGGCTGGATTATTTTCATAAAGCTCTAACATTTCCCTTGTATTCGCTTTCATCTTCTCCGCTACATCGTTATCAAAATAATAATAGGCTTTATCTATTGTATTTAAGGAATACTCTACCGTAGCCTCAATGCTTTCCAATTGAAATGCATTATTTTGAATAGCCTGGTCTGATATTCTTTTATGATTGATTGTTGCAATAACAAAAGCTATTACTGCAGCAAAAATAACCATCGTAACGACTAATTTAATACGAAAGCTGCGCCACATGAAGATTCGTTCCTCCATTCCCTTTATAGAAGCTGCAAATATATAGTTCATTTGTATGATATACTTTTTAACTAGGGAATTCAAGTAGAGATGCCAGTTACTACCTTTAAAATAACAAAGACTTTCTAATTCACAAACCTTCCACTCTTACCTACTGACTCCCAATAATCATGCCGCAGCCGGACTTTTTGTATTTTTCCTGATGCAGTTTTAGGAAGCTCATCTACAAAGGTAACACCTGTAATTGCTTTAAAATGAGCAAGTTTAGCTCTAGAAAATTGAATCAATTCTTCTTCCGTAACTTCTGCTCCCTCTCGCGATACCACAAATGCGTAGGGTGTTTCGCCCCATTTTTCATGTGGGACAGCAATGACAGCCGCTTCTAAAACCATCGGATGTTCATATAAGGCTCCTTCTACTTCTATTGAAGAAATATTCTCCCCACCAGAAATAATGACATCTTTTTTCCGATCAATGATTTCGATATTTCCTTCTTCATCTACATTGGCCATATCCCCAGTATATAACCATCCGTCACGTATCGTTTTTCTTGTCGCTTCTTCATTTTTCCAGTAACCTTTCATCACCCCGTTGCCTCGAACAATAAGTTCACCGACTTCCTTAGCATTCCAAGCAACTTCTTCACCTAATTCATTAACAACCCTTATCTCTGTTCCAATCATTTGAACACCAGACTTCGCTTTTATCCGGTATTGTTCTTCTTGTGGAAGATCTTGAAAATGAGAACGAATCGTTGAGATAGTAGTTAAAGGAGTGGATTCCGTCATACCGTAGACTTGAATAAACTCCCAGCCCAATTCCTCTTCTACCCTTGTAACAAACGATGGTGGAGGCGCAGAGCCAGCAATAACCACCCGTATATTCTGGTTAAATATAGGAGTATTGTTCTCATAATACTGTAACAAAGAATTTAAGACTGTCGGTGCCATATGCATCACGGTAACCCCATGCCTTTCAATCGCTTCAACAATACTTTCAGAAGACGCCTTTCTCAAACAAACTTGGGTTGCACCGTTTGCTGTATAATAAAAAGGAGAGCCCCAACCATTTACATGAAACATTGGTAACACATGAGCCAGCACGTCCTCATCGTCAACCCTTAAATGATGCATACTCGTTAAAGCGTGAAGATAATTATTGCGATGGGTTAACATCACTCCCTTTGGATTACCAGTAGTCCCGCTCGTATAAAGCAAGCTGCAGATATCCGTTTCCTCTACGTATTCCCGCTCAAATTCCCTATTTGAATAAGAACGTAAAAACTCGTCATAGTCCCGTTCGTCACAGCTTCCGTCATGATAATGAACAATAATATCTACTACGGTATCCAGTTGATCTTTGATTGGTGCGATTAAATGATATAATTCCTGATCAATGAATAATATCTTAGATTCACTATGATTTAGTATATATAGGTAATCTTCTGATGTTAAACGGATATTTAGAGGTACCATAACTGCTCCAAGCTGGAAAACCCCATAAAATCCTTCCAACATCTCAACCGTATTTGGTGCAAGATATGCCACTTTGTCACCCTTTGTCACTCCAAGCTCGCTAAGACCACGTGATAATTGATTGACACGTTCGTTTAGTTCGCGATAGGTATATACACGATCATCATTAATGATTGCTTTCTTATCCCCGTAAAGTTTGACAGCTCGATCTAGAAATTGAGTCAGAATTAATGGTACTTCCATATTTATCCCCCTCATTATTAACAGAAAATTTTATTATCATCATAACACAACTGAATTGTAAGCGCTATTATGTTTTTTATCGAATATTTTCCAAACAGAACCTTACTGCTACCCAAACTAATTCAAGTTTTGCCGATGATTTTAGGAAACCAAATGTCTGTAAACCGTATATTTGGAAAAATATTCTTATAAAGAGCCTTTTCATCTGGTAGAGTGCCTGATCTGAATACATTCGGTGGAGTGGCCCCTCTTTTTGGGTTTGCAGCAATAGCACGATGAACTTTTTTACACATATGAAAAACAAAGATGTGGTAAAATAGACTTATATGCATGTATCTTTAAAGAGAGGTGCAATCTATGCAAGTAAAGGATTTTATGATCAGAAAAGTATATACCGTAAATCCAACTAATTCCATCAAAGATCTACTCGTTATATTGCAAAAAAATCAAATTGGCGGTGTGCCTGTTGTAGATGATGACAATCATTTAATCGGCATCATTTCTGATGGAGATGTATTGCGTTACCTATCCCCTAACCCCGTAGCCGGCCTTGCTGATCTTGTCTATATTATAGAAGACGGAAAAATGGAAGATGTTCTTCGGGAAAAATTACAAACAAAGGTCAAAGCAATTATGAGGAAGCGCAATATTGTAAAGGTCCCGCCAGACGAGAATTTTGAAACAGCCATACGCATATTATCAAAACACCATTTTAAAAAGCTTCCAGTCGTAGATGATGCTGGCAGAGTAGTTGGCGTGCTTAGCCGTGGTGATATTATTAATAATATTGCGGCTAAGATGATTGGAGAATAGATGAAAAAACGAATCTTAACAATTGTTAGGATTCGTTTTTTGTTATTCTATTGCTTTTTTCACGGTTTACTCATTACTTTACTTATCGCTTCATATGCCGATTTAAGAATAGTTTTCATGTTTGATTTATCACGTATTAACGGTCTGTAATACCCCCTCCTCTAAACATAAGGGAAACCCAATATTTGAAGGCTGGGATAAACAGTCCGTAAATCCCTGATTCTGTTCAACTAACATTCGGTGAGGGAGGTAAGGATACCACCACTGAATGAGTTTCACTTTATAAAATACAGAGACTATAAACCTGGTAAGATCGGAGCTAATAGGTAAAGAACATAAACCAAGCTAATGCCGTAAATCCGGCAACAAAGCCTCCTAACAACTTTATAAATTACTAAACCAGACTCCGATAAATGTACCAGCATAGTTGCCAATAATATACCCTAGAGTTCCAACTAGTAGAATGGGACCAACTAATTTTGTCCATCCTCTTGAGATTGCCATTGCTGCGGCAGTTGTTGGACCGCCAATGTTTGCATTACTTGCAAGAATAATTTCTTCTAAAGAGAACTTAAAGACTTTTCCAGCAGTAAAGGATATTACCATATTAATAAACACCATAATCGTTACAAATACTAATATTAATGGAGCATGCTGTAAAATAAGTGGAATCGAAGCAGGAACCCCAATTACAACAAAGAATATATAAATGAGATATGTACCGATTTCCTGCGCCCCATTTATACTTTCGAAATAACGCGGGAAGAGAGTAACAGATAACATCGTAAGCGTTGTTAACATCAAGTATTCATCACCGAAAATTCCGTTTAGAATATTTAGGAAGACATTAACATTCTCCCCTGAAGGTATCATACCATTAAAGATTTCAGCTAGTTTAAAAGATATGGCAACAATTGCAAATGCTGTACCTACTGCGAGTGCAATGTCCTTTAATGACATTTCCTCTCTTTTCCAGTAAGATGCAGCCTCATTTTCATTGGCACCCACTTTCTTTTCCAGCTCGTCCATGTATGGTGTCTTAAATTTATTTCGGAAAAAGTTCAGTGTTGGTATTAAAATTAGGACAAGAAAGTAAATGGCCATTAGTAAATTATCTGCTACAACCGTAGCTGAAACCGTTTCTCCAGGGACATCGAATCGTGCCGACATCGCAGCAAAGTTGATGCCCCCTCCAATATAAGAACCCGTCATCATAGCACTAATTTTATCGAGTAACGGAATATGATCTTTTAACAGGTAAAACCCAATAATTGCTCCAGAAATCGTACCAATTGAACTTATTAAGAAGATAATGAGTAATCTTCCACTTTCATTCCAGATCTTTAGAATATTAGAACGAAACAGTAATAGCGGGATAGCTAGTGGAACAACATATGCCCATACCGTATCGTAGACAGGTGAGTCAGTAGGAATAATATTTAAGTTAGCTAAAATAAGCGCACCAACAAGAGCAATGATTGCTCCTGATAGTTTGGAGGTCCATTTATATCTTTGTTCTAAATAAATACTAATTGCAGCCCAACCTGCTAGAAATCCCCATAGAACCCATGTATCATCTGGTTGAATAATTGAATATAACAAGTCCTCATCCCCTTTTACAGAATCAAAGTATGACGTGCAGAAACCGCCTACAAATTCTATTCAAGACTGTGTCTAGAAACCATTGTATGCAACCGTTAAATTGAATAGACAGACGGTTATTATATTTAGAATATTTTATATTATAGGCGGAAGTTTATTTAGTGTCAATGACCGCTAATGGACCGTACATGAAGATGAAATGAAAGTATATACGAATGTATTTCATTCAGCTTATGAAGCACAAAATCAAAAAAATAGAGCACCGACATATCTAAATGTTTTTAAGGGAATGCAATGGTTGCCGCACTATTGCAACAATGTCTAATTGGCGTTTTCTTCACATTATCCTTTATCGCATCTAATGATATTTCAACCCATGCCCCTCGAAAACTTGCATGATTCATAATACTTCTCCCAATTTACCATTTGTTTAAAAAATGCTCTTCCATAAATATTATGAAAGGGGCATTTTTACAAGAAAATTAATATTAGTGGTTTTGTGCTGCCAATGCTTCGTCTGCGGAAACATATTCATAGCCAAGGTCATGTGCGGCTACTTCAAATGTAACTTTACCATCTACTACATTTAAACCAGCTTTCAATGCCGCATTGTCTTTGTCTTTAACCAACATTTTTGTCACCTTTTGTTATTTTTTACAATTGATATTTATTAGACCTTTGCTATAATGGTAGAGAAAGTTGTAAGAATCTTGTGAGATTAATTTTGAAAGCGCAACCAAACGAGAAAATAGAAGCCTCTATTAAGTAGCGCAATCAAATCTAGTAATGGTTGGGATAGAATAAGAATATTGTTGTATTGCGTTTCTAGGTAGTAGATTTCGTTTACAGGTTTAACTTTCGGAATTTTTTGCATGTTGTATGCGGACAAGGAGGAGTATGGATGAAAAGTATAATCAAAATTGCAAGCGCCTTTGTTGGCGTAATTGTAGGGGCAGGATTTGCTTCTGGACAAGAGGTTCTTCAATATTTTACAAGTTTTGGTCTTCTAGGAATAATCGGTGCGGTCGTGGCGACTGCTCTCTTCGCCTCCATAGGGATGATCCTTGTTTGGCTAGGAAGTCATACAAAAACAAAATCACATCGCGATGTCATCTATCGAATTGGCGGCCGTGTCTTAGGGACTATAATTGATTATATTATCATTTTTACATTGTTTGGTGTAGGTGTTGTCATGATTGCTGGAGCAGGCTCAAATCTTAATCAACAATTCGGATTACCGGTTATTGCTGGCACGACATTAATGACACTTCTAGTGCTTGCAGTAGGTATGTTAAAAGTAGATCGTGTTGTTACAGTTATTGGTAGTATTACACCGTTTCTAGTTTTATTCGTAATTATTATCTCTATTTATAGTTTTATCACAATGGATGGAACGTTCGCTTCCCTTAACGAAACAGCAAAAGCGGTCCCAACTACATTGCCTAACTGGTTTGTTTCCGCTATTAACTATGTATCCTTTAATGTTGCTGTTGGTGCGGCAATGGCCATTGTAATGGGTGGAGTAGAAAGGAACGAGAAACAAGCAGCTTTAGGTGGACTCTTCGGCGGACTAGCTCTAGGTATTCTAATCATATTAAGCCATCTTGCCATCTTCTCACAAGTTGAAACTGTTGGTGGATTGGACATGCCGCTACTTGGAATAGTTAGTGAACTTTCACCACTTTTAGGTTTGCTTATGTCTATCGTAATTTTTGGTATGATTTTCAACACAGCGATTGGTATGTTCTTCTCATTTACGGCTCGTTTTGTGGACATGGAAACAAAGAAATTCAAAATCGCGCTCACGATTATATTGGCTGCGGGGTATATAGCTAGCTTTATTGGATTTACTGATCTTGTAGCATACTTCTATCCACTTATTGGATATCTTGGTCTTGTATTAATGGCGGTATTATTTGCCTCTCCCTTTGTTATCAAGAAACAAGAGAGGAAAGAACTGGAGAATCAGGCACAAACAAAAATTTCTTAATTTAAGGATTAGAAAAAATAAAAGTTTCATCATGGTTGGGTTTTACTTTTAGTAGTTTCAATGCTTCTTTAGCATTCCCATAGGAATTATCTTTGACCGATAAATCGAATAAAGATAAAACACTGATAGATGAGCAAATAGACAACTCAGGAGGATCAATGACTGGAACGAAGAGTTAATAAAAATGCATTCATTTTATTACTAGCATTGAGGGTTTATAACCAATGCCTACCTGCAATCAAATCGAAAAGACCTTATACTCATTTACAGTAGAGACTATAAAAAATAGGAAGGATGCTTTATCTTTAACATCCTTCCTATCTGATTTACTTTAACATAATAAAGTTACTCACTAGATCTATACCCCGTCCCACTCACTACTTCACTTATCGCTTCATTTTCATATAAAAATGTCCAACAGCATAATTATTTTCTTTTGCATCTTTAATATTCATGCTCGAGTTATAACGGAGAGACTATAATCCTGGTAAAATCGGAGCTAATAGATAAAGAACATAAACCATACCTAACGCTGTCAATCCGGCAACAAAGCCTCCTAGTGACCAAGCTTTCAATGTTTGTGGTATTGTTAGTTTCCCAAATTTATTAACTACCCAGAATCCAGAATCATTAGGTAGAGATAATCCGATTGCCCCAGCACAAATTGCTAGACCAAGTAAAACAGGTGATACGCCTAACGCAGCCACTTGTGGGCCTAAAATACTTGAGGTTGTAACTAAGGCAACGGTTGCCGAACCTAGGGAAGCACGCAATATTTGAGTAAATATAAATGCAAGTAAGAAGATATGAATACTCCAGCCTTGCATAACACCAATCAAGTGATCACCGATTCCACTCTCATTGATGACAGCACCGAATGCCCCTCCCGCACCAGTGATTAATAGAATAGCTCCGGCTGAATCAACTGCCTCATTAAACATCTGATCATAACCTTTAGAAATATAAGGTTTGAGCACGATAATAGCAACAATTACACTAATGAATAATGCTACGTTCTTATCACCAACAAAGGAGAACATTGTTCCAAAGAACGAACCAGGTGCAATCATTTGTGTTACGGTGTTTCCAACAATCAAGATAATTGGAAGCCCTAACATAAAGAAGGAAAGGCCGGTTGAAATTTCTTTCTTGTACGTTTGTTGCTCGACTTCTTCTATTTCGTCCGCCAATGAAACTTCACCCTTGGCTTCCATTCTCTTTCCAATAAACATACCATAGTAGTAACCGCCTACAATCGTTGCAACAATTGCGATGATAATTCCATAAACAATGAACAATCCTACATCCGAACCCGTATTTTCCGCAACAATCATAGGTCCCGGCGTAGGAATAACCATACTATGGGATACGATTAATCCAACAGATAAGGCAGTAACAAATGAAACGGAAACAATTTTTGTTTTCTTTGATAAACTTTTTATTAAACCACTAAGAATAACAAATGCTGCATCAAAGAACACAGGTATCGACACAGCTGTCCCGGTCAAACCGATTCCAAGCGGTGATTTTTTTATACCGAAAACGTTTAAAATGGCCTGTGCTATTTTTTCCACGGCACCAGATGCGGACAGAAATTGACCAAAAATAATCCCTAGTCCAATCAAAATACCTACACTGGTTAATGTGCTTCCGAATCCATTAGCCACTATATCCGATATTTCTATAATAGGGAATCCCACTACTAGTGCGGTTAAAAGTGCAACCCCTATTAATGAAACAAATGGTTCCAATTTTAATTTTAATATTAAGAAAAACAATAACAGCAATGCTGCGACAAAAACTACGATTAATAAATTCCCAGTAATCATGAATATTCCCCCTGTATTTCTATCTACTCAAGACTTTTTGCAATTGTATAAAGGTCTCTAACTGCTCCGACATTCCCAGGAAAAATGATATACGGCATGTTTGAATACTTGCTGCCACGATCCGTTCTCCACACTGGAATCCCTGGTAAAGCTTGCCCTAGCACAACAGCCTTTCTAACCCCAAGTGCTGTTGTGCCGATTTCAGAAGAGGTGATGCCACCCTTGGCAATAATATACTTTGGTACTGAAGTTAAGGACTTGATAATCCTTGTTAGACCGTCAGAAATCTTTACAGAAAGCTCTAATTCCTTCTCTGCCATACCTTCCCCAAGATCTAAACGCTCCCTCTTCGTATAAATCGCACAAGTTTGCCCATTTCTTATGTTCTTGTCCAACTCTTGAATTCTAGCTTGAATTTCTGCTTCAAATTTCTCTTCATCTAAAACAAGATCACTATTAAATTCAATCGGCCTAACAGCATCTAATTTTAATAATTCATTCAGTTGCTGAGTTGTTTTATTTACATGGGAACCGACGATAATTAATCCACCTGATTTCTTGCTTCCAAGGATCATCTGCTCACTGGACAATAAATCTTTATCTGAAATATGCCCAATTATTTTTGTAAAGGATGCTGCCGTCCGATATAAAAATTGCTTACCGTTTTTAATTGCTTTTGTAAGTGCAATTGAAAATACCTTTAAATCATCATCAGAAATAGCATTAACAATAACTTTATTAAAACCTTCAATTCCCATTAATTGTTCTGTGATTTTTTCAATATCTACTGCGCGTAAATCGTCAAGTGCGATATAGGTTACATCTTTCTGTTTAAATCGGCCTTGAGATTTTTCTTCCACATATTCGCCAAGATGACTTTTCGTAAAGCCAAATGTCCGATCCTTTGCAAATTCAGTTTCAGCAGCCGGAACTAATGCACCGTCTTTCTCCACGTAGTGAATATTCTCAATCGTATATCGTCCACCTTCTTTGAAGAACGGAATGATAATTTCACCATCAGCGCTGTTTCCAAGTGTTGCATTAATCGTTTCTGTTTCAAGCGGGAAATGTCCCCGAAGCGTAGAATCACTTCTACTAATAATAAGAAAAGGCTTATTAAATTGCTTCGATACTCTTAGAACCCGATTCATAATATCTTTATGGACCTGCTCCGTCTTCTCTTTTGAAAATGCCCGTGAATTCGTTAAAATAAAAAACATTTTCTCATCCGATTGGAAACCATCTAATATCGACGCTTCATCCCAATTTGTATACACATGAATACCGCCTGACTTACTTGCCAAAACAACCGCTTCGGATAGTGCAGCTATATTTACGTTAACAATAATTTGATTTGCCAATTTCAGCACCATTGTCACCTACATAAACAATGTTTTCCCCCATTGCTTCAAAAAGCGGCCGAACCTTATTAAAATGTTCCTCCGCACCTCCAGCCATGAATTCGTTCTGGCTCAACACCTAATTGGTCGGCAATCCCCATTTTCATTCCGACTGGGACATTACATAGACCGACGATTTTCTTCCAATTACTATGGCGGAGAACTGCTTCCGTCACCATTCCTGCTGGGTTGGTGAAGTTAATTAGCCATGCGTTCGGACAGAGTTCTTCCATATCTTTAACGATATCTAAAATAACTGGAATCGTCCTTAAACCTTTGAATAGTCCACCTGGCCCATTCGTTTCTTGTCCAATTACACCATATTTTAAAGGAATACGTTCATCTTTCGCACGCGCTTCCAGTAAACCGACACGTAACTGGGTTGTTACAAAGTCTGCATTTTTCAATGCCTCCCGGCGGTCTAAAGTAAGATGTACATCGATTGGCAATCCAGCTTCTTTAATCATTCGCTTAGCTAAGCCACCAACGATTTCCAGTTTCTCTTTTCCTTCCGGGATATCGACTAACCAAAGCTCACGAACTGGCAAACTAACATACCGCTTAATAAACCCTTCTACTAACTCCGGAGTATAGCTTGATCCTCCCCCTATCGTGACAATTTTAACGCCTTTACTCATAAAATGACCTCCTAATACTAAAACCTCTCATTCTTCCTTTGACAATTGATTCCTTATGCATACATAACGGTTTCGGCAATAAAAAAACCCGAACTGTATGAAAACGCACGTACAGCGCTTCCATATCAATTCAGGTTATGCCCAATTAAGGTTACATCCCTTAAAATTAAGTTAACTTATTTAATTACAATTATAATTTACCATACTTTATGTTTAGTGTCAACGTTTACATTAAAAAATTACTCCACAGCCCAATTTCCATTTTTTTACTTAATCTGTTATACTAAGGCCTGTGTCTTGCCGGCACTCTACTATTAACTCCCCACTCTATTTATTGATTCAGCATCAATAAATAGAGATTGAGAGAGCCGGCAAGGCACATTTTGTTTTTCTCGGATGTTTAAACATTGGACAAGAGGGTATACATATATTGGAATAAATGATTTAAGGAGGAATGGAATATGTTTGATCTAAGACCGTACAGCAACAGAAGTCAGAATATGATGGAGCAATTTTCGAAAGCATTCGAGGATATGTTCAATCGAGACTTCCTTCCGTCTGGCAAGAATGATTTTCAGTCACTCAGAACAGACATCACGGAAAGCAAGGATGCTTACGTCGTGCAAGCTGATCTTCCAGGATTCTCCAAAAATGACATTCAAATCAATTTAGAAAACAATCAGCTTACCATCCGGGCAAAGCGTGATGATCAGATGGAAGAACGGGATGAAAACGACCGAGTGATCCGCCAAGAACGCCATTTTGGAGAGTTTGTGCGCTCCTTCTACGTAGAAAATATCGATCAGGATAAAGTGGAAGCTAGTTTGGAAGATGGTGTCCTGAAAGTTAAGCTGCCAAAAGCAAATCCGGATGATAGCGGCTCAGCGAAACAAATTGAAATTAATTAACCCTAAAAAAGGAAGGGAGATTCGAAAAAATTCCCCTTCCTTTTTTGACGTTTATTTTTGAATATCCTCCAATGTCAACGCCGGATAAATCCCATCCTCATCATGCGTTTCTGTCCCGACAAGCGGTGGATTAAATACGCAAACCATGCGCATGTCTGTTTTCGTACGTACTTCATGTTTGTCATTTTCATTCAGTACGTAAATCGTTCCTGGCTTCAGCTGCCAAACTTTACCGGTTTCGATCTGCTCAATCTCCCCTTCCCCTTCTATGACATAGACAGCTTCGATATGATTTTTATACCAGAAATAGTTTTTCGTACCGCCCTTAATTACCGTATCATTTACACTGAATCCTAATCTATCATGTGCGGAAACAAATCTGCGGCTTCTCCAATTCCCATCTGCTACATCGTCTTTCGTCCCCACAATATCTTCAAGTGATCTTACAATCATGTTTTACTTCTCCTTTTGTGTTCATTTTAAATTTAAGCAAGTACATGCTTGATACTAGCTTCTAGAATTTCTAATCCTTTGCTTAACCCTTCTTCATCTATTATTAATGGAGGAAGGAATTTCACGACTTCATCTTTCGGTCCAGATGTTTCGATGATTAAACCGCGCTTGAATGCTTCAGCACAAATTTCTTCCGCAAGTCCATCGACATGCACTGCGATCCCTTGCATCAGTCCTCTCCCCCGCGCTTCAGCCTTTAATTCTGGATATTTTTCAACAATGGATTCGGCAGTATCTTTCAAGAAGTCTGCACGCTCCATAATATTTTCGGAAAAATCATCTGTTTCCCAGTAAGTTAACGCTTCTGTTGCAGCGAGGAATGCCAGGTTGTTTCCACGGAATGTTCCATTATGCTCACCTGGTGTCCATTGGTCATATTCCGGCTTAATCAATGTGATTGCCATCGGTAGGCCGATTCCGCCAATTGACTTAGACAGGCAGACAATATCAGGGTTAATTCCAGCTGGTTCGAAGCTAAAGAATGTTCCAGTTCTTCCGCAACCCGCTTGCACGTCATCAATAATCAATAGAATATCAAAACGTTTACAGATTTCCTCGATTCTTTTCAGCCACTCCATCCGAGCAGCATTAATGCCGCCTTCCCCTTGTACCGTCTCTAGAATAATTGCAGCCGGCAAATCAACACCAGTACTGCTTCCTTCTAAATAACTTTCCAAATAGAGAGTCGTGTCTTGATCATCAACGAATTGATCAAATGGCATTGACACTGTGTGGTTTAACGGAATTCCCGCACCCTTTCGCTTCGTTGAATTACCTGTTACGGATAGAGACCCGATTGTCATGCCGTGGAAAGCGTTTGTAAAACTGATGACTGTTTCTCTTCCGGTTACTTTTCTTGCAATTTTAAGTGCGCTTTCTACCGTGTTTGTCCCGGTTGGACCTGGAAACATAATTTTATAATCAAGGTTTCGAGGTTTAAGGATGGTTTCCTGAAACTTTTCAAGAAACTTCTTTCGTGGAGTCGTTCCCATATCGAGGCTATGCAGAATTCCATCATCCTGTATGTACTCGATTAATTTATCTTGCATCGTGTCGTTGTTATGCCCATAATTCAATGCGCCTGCCCCAGCGAAGAAATCAATATACTCCTTGCCATCTGTATCCCATAAACGATAGCCCTTCGCTTTTTCAAAAACCGTCGGCCATCCGCGGCTGTAACTCCTTACTGCTGATTCCAATTCTTCAAAAGTTTTCATTTTCTCGTTATCCATTACTGCTGTTGTCAAAGTACTCATCCCTTATCATTTTTTATTTATTCACAGGCCCTATTCTGTAAAGCCATTCTTCTTCATGAGTTTCATTTTCAGCCTCTGGAAAGATTTCCGATTCAAAGTATTTACTGATCTTATAATTGGCTTGATGTTTCCTCGCAAGACCAATGAATAAATTATTCGAAGCTGTATTCGACGTTGTTACAGTAGTTTCAATATACTGAATTTCTTCGCAAGACTTACGCTCTAAAAGCTGATTCAGCATTCGAGTTGCCAACCCTTGCCCCCGCTGTGATGCGTGAACAGCGACCTGCCAAATAAATAATGTGTCGGGATTTTCCGGATGAATAAATCCAGATACAAATGCAACAGGTTTTCGAATATAACCTCTCTCTTCAATCGCTACAATGGATGTCTCGGAAAATATCTCACACCACATAATATAGCTGTAAGAAGAATTCAAATCGAGGTTGCTAGTCTGCTTAATCAGTTCCCAAACAGCCGCCCCATCTTCCTTGTTCGGTTTCCTAAAATGAAGTTCCTTTTTAACAATTGGCTTCTCAGCCGTTTCTAACGTTTTAATGCTCCCACCACCTAAGTTAATTTTTAATTTTCATTCTTTTAAAGCTTAACGTTAATAAAAAGTTACGTCAAAACGGATAAAACAGGATATAGTGGGATTAAACATGGTTAAGCTGGATTAGCTTACTGTGGCCTATAGATGTCTATAAATAACTGGTAAATAGTTGCTGATTGTCTGCATAACTGCGGATTCTGTTTTTCGTCTTCATTAAAAAAACAACATTGGAGCTTGATCTAGAGCCTTTTATCGGGGCATTTAATTTTGTTTGATATTTTTTGTAATGTTTTCTTATCATTAATTGGTGCGGGACGATTGTATATTATAACGGTGCTCCGGCAGTCCATACTGTAGTACAGCCTTAAAAATTTCACTTGACTGCTCTTGGTCCAAAAGGAAGAGCTCCCCCCCCATCTATCATAGGTACCTCTTTACGTTATAATTCATTTGATATTTAAGTATTTGCACACCCTCGTTTATAAATAACCATCCAAATTCGATAAAGTTCGGCATTTTACGATTGATGACAGCATTTAGGAAGTGTATTAACCACTTCACCTCGTTTAAATAAGAGCTTTATCAGTGGAAATTAGAAAAGTTCATCCATCTATTACGTGACATTGGGGTCGGAACAATTGTCTCCCGGGATGGAGTAAGTTTTTTATCGGGGGAGTGTGTGAATTCCTTTAGTTGTTTAAAAAATTTGGTTAAAAAAGAGGAAATAAACATTTGGTTTCCAAGAGACCAAACGTCTATTTCCTTAGGCTTTGATGCTTTACGATTAATCCATTAAGGTAATTTATTGCATCAAACTATATACTCATTACGCCACCTTTAGATGCATTAGTTACCAACTTCGAATACCTTCCTAACCATCCTTGTTTAATCTTCGGTTCGAATGGTGGCAGGTTTTTCTTTCTTTCTGCTAAAACTTCATCTGTTAGGTCAACGTTGATTGTACGATTTGGTAGGTCAATCGTAATCATATCTCCGTTTTCAATTAATGCAATTGGGCCACCTTCTGCAGCTTCAGGTGAAATATGTCCGACTGAAATTCCGCGCGATGCACCGGAAAATCGGCCGTCTGTGAGAAGTGCAACAGATTTACCAAGTCCGCGTCCCATTATAGCAGAAGTTGGAGCGAGCATCTCCGGCATACCCGGCCCGCCTTTGGGTCCTTCATAACGAATAACGACAACATGCCCTTCTTTTACTGTACCGTTATCAATCGCTTCTTGCGCTTCATCTTGTGAGTTAAAAACAATGGCTTCACCAACAAACACTTTAATGCTCGGGTCTACCGCACCAACTTTAATGACGGCACCCTCTGGCGCTAGGTTACCGAAAAGGATCGACAGTCCACCAACTGGGCTGTATGGATTGTCTTTCGTACGAATAACTTGATCATTAGTGATTTCATAATCGCTAACAAGCTCCCCCATCGTTTGGCCTGTAATCGTCAAGCGTTCAGGGTGCATGGCGCCTGGAGTCTTCGTTAGTTCATTAATAATCGCACTGACGCCACCTGCTTTGTTTATATCATCCATCGAGATGTCGGATGCAGGCATGATTTTTGCAAGATATGGCACGCGTTCTGCGACTTTATTAATCTCTTCCAACGAATACTCAATACCGGCTTCATTCGCAATTGCTAATGTATGTAAAACTGTATTGGTGGAACCACCCATTGCCATATCCAATGCAAATGCATCATCAATCGCTTCTTTTGTAATCAGGTCACGAGGTTTAACGTCTTCTTTCACCATGCGCACGAGATGTTTAGCAGCTTCATAGATTAATTCTTTCCGCTTTTCACTTGTGGCGACAATCGATCCGTTCCCAGGAAGTGCAAGCCCTAACATTTCCATTAAACAGTTCATCGAATTGGCTGTAAACATTCCTGAACAAGAGCCGCATGTCGGACAAGCATTTTGTTCGATGAATTCGAATTCTTCTTCTGACATTTTACCAGCTTTCACCGAACCAACACCCTCAAAAACGGATGTTAATGATAAATTCTTCCCATCTTGGCTAACCCCCGCTTCCATCGGTCCGCCGGAAACAAAAACAGAAGGAACGTTGGTACGAGCCGCTGCCATTAGCATTCCGGGTGTGATTTTATCACAGTTTGGAATGTAGAAGACACCGTCAAACCAGTGAGCATTAATGACCGTTTCTGCACTGTCAGCAATTAGTTCCCGACTTGGGAGAGAATAACGCATTCCAATATGTCCCATAGCAATCCCATCATCGACACCGATTGTATTAAATTCAAATGGAATACCACCGGCTTCATAAATCGCATCTTTTACGACGTCAGCAAATTCACGCAAGTGCACATGTCCTGGAATAATATCAATATAAGAGTTACATACCCCGATAAATGGCTTTTGTAAATCCCCGGGTTTTACTTTTCCAGTCGCATATAAGAGACTGCGGTGTGGACCACGATCAAGTCCGATTTTGATTTTATCACTTCTCATTTTATTCACCCTTTAAAAAAATTTAAATATTATTGTTATTTTAAATGTTGAGTTGTCTGCTGTCAACAACGTTGTATGACTTCGTTATGAACTTTAAAGCGTTTATAAAGTGAAGGATTACAGACCGTTAATGGGTAATAAAAAATAAGAACCCCTATGACTTCAATCATAAGAGGTTCAATCCAATCCCAGTGCTTTCATCGCATGTAAAATATGAATCTTCATTGCACTTCTTGCCCCTTCTGGGTTGCGGTTTCGCATAAAGTCCATAATCATACGATGATCACTGATTGTATCTTTAATCGCCATTTCTTTTTCATTCGTTAAAATAACGCCTTTTGCAATCGCTCGTTGAATGACAGGCATTAGTCTTTCCATAAATGCATTGTGTGTCGCTTTCACAATGCATTTATGGAATTTATGCTCCACTTCTGTGCGATCTTCGTTGTTTTTTACTTTTTCTTCTATTAATAAACCATAATCAATAATTCGTTTTAACTCGGCTTCACTCGCTCGAATCGTTGCAAGGTAGGCAACCTCTGGTTCAAAGATGAGACGGATTTCATATAAATCTTTCGTGTCGATTTTAGCATCGGCAAGGAAGCTTAAGGATTCGATATTGTTGATGTCAACGTCATCTTTGACATATGTACCTTTTCCACGGCGGATTTCTAAAATGCTGTTTGTCACAAGAATGCGGATTGCTTCCCGTAACGTTGTCCGGCTGATATCAAGTTCTTCGGATAGCTCGATTTCGTTTGGTAGTTTATCTCCTGGTTTAAAACGTTTTTCTATAGAAATCATCGCAATAATATCGTCTGCAATATGGTCAGATAATCTTTTTTGAACCATATACTTTATCACCCTGTTTTGTTTTCTTACTAGTATAGCATATAGGTTATAAAAGCAGATTTCGATAAGTGACAGGAAGCAATAAAAGTTTTATGATAAGTAAGAAACATGCGGAATCGATTTCTTATTTCTTTCTATACTTATCATTAACCACCACATACCCAACATGGTTAATCTTATCCCACTCTGTCTTCTTGTAATTGAGCATCTTAAGCATGTGATTAATCCATTCAAAGTCATATTCTCTAAAATTGAAAGAGTCCGCCCAAGCTTTGGTATCTTCATGATCAGGATGATTTGGATTCCTGTAAATTTCAAGAAATTCATAAAAATTGTCCATCCCGCCCACATCTTCAGGTGGCGCAGTTCCCGCTCCATCCAGAAGGGTAGGATAACCAAAATAGTAATCATCGACTATTTTTTCAAGTTTAATTGTGAAATTCCAATTATCGCCGTAATCATAGACATAGTTAATTTCTTTGTATTTTTCCAAGTATCCATCAATTTTTAAACCACTAGGTTTCCGAACTTCTGCCTGCTCCCTCCCTTGATATTTTTGCTCGAATACCCGCATATTATCTGGCATTGTCTCTAATCGTTTTTTGAAAACAGCCTTGTTCTTTTTATAATTCTGATACTCCAGATATGCTTCTTCATTATTCGTTACTTTTATATTTTCTTCTATCAAGTTAAATTCATAGAGGTGATAGCCATCTGAAGGATAGCCTCCCTGAAAATTGGTCACAGTTTGGATCAAATCATGCAATCTTTTATAAGTTGCGTCCGCTGGCATAATGACGCTTCTCCAAATTAATGGATTGGATTCTTTTAGTTCTATCGTTATAATATATGCTTTCATTTTGTTGATACGCTCCTTGCTTGATTCTATTATTAGTGATTGTATCATCACCTCTCCCTCGCCTATTAATAGAATTTAATTAGTTCCGAGAATCTGCAACAACACGCAATTGCCGCTTCAGTATCTTACCACTAGCATTCCGCGGCAATTCCTCTACTATTTCCACTTGTTTCGGAACTTTGAAGTTCGCTAAATGAGCCCTTACATGCTCGAGGATTTTTTCTTTTGTAATCGGAGCTTTTACAACGATAAAGGCAGACACTGCTTCAATCCACTTTTCATCCGGCACACCGACAACAGCAACTTCAGCAATCTCAGGCAGCTGATAAATACAATCCTCAATCTCCCTTGAAGCAACAAGCACCCCACCAGTGTTAATAACATCCCTCACACGATCAACCACTTCGATAAAGCCATTCTCATCCTGCTTAACGAGGTCACCAGAGCGGAACCATCCATCGACAAAGGCATCTTCTGTAGCTGCGGGCTTGTTCCAATAACCAAGGCAAAGTTGAGGAGAGCGGTAAGCAATTTCACCAAGTTCACCGGTTGCGACACGATTACCCTCTGAGTCCACGACTTGTGCCTCAACGAACAGTAGAGGTCTACCTGCTGAACCTGGATGGTCTGCATGCTCTTCTGGACGCAGGACCGTACAAGCTGGCCCCATTTCAGATTGGCCGAACACATTGTAAAAACCGAGTTTCGGCAAATGACTTTGTAACCTTTCAAGAATTGGTCCAGGCATAATCGAAGCACCGTAATACGCTTTCCGCAGCGTATCAAGCTTACGAACCTCGAGATCCGGGTGATTCGCTAAGGAAACCCAAACGGTTGGTGCGGCAAAGAAGGAAGTAATCGCTTCTTGTTCCATCGTTGCTAGCACCTCTTCAGGAACTGGTGCAGGTAGAATCTTATTCCAACCTCCGACCATTAGAGCAGGCAGCAAGAACACATGCATCTGTGCCGAATGATAGAGCGGCAAACTATGGAGCGCCCTGTCCGACTCCTCAATGTCCAACCCTTGAATACAACTCATATAATGGTAAATCAAGGCACGATGTGTCATAATCGCACCCTTTGGATCAGACATTGTTCCCGACGTATAGAGAAGCTGCGCAACATCTGTATCTTCCACAGCAAATTCATCATCCTGCAAGGTTTTATCATCGTCACTCAGAGCCCACGTAAGGATTTCCTCTTCAAAAAGCAAAACACTCCGCACACGATTTGACTTCGTTTTAGTGATTGTCTCTGCTAATTCACGGTCAGCAAAGATAAGAACCGGGTCCGAATCGCTAAGAATATAGTCAAGCTCATCTCCATGTAATTGAAAATTCACTGGGACATGGATAGCGCCTAAACGGGCAGTTGCCAAGAATAAAAGTACATACATATCGGAATTTCTTCCATAAGCGGCGACACGGTCTCCTTTTGTAACACCTTGTCCACGCAAGCCCTGCGCAACACGTGTAACTGCTTTATCCAGTTCTAAGTAACTCCATTCCCTTTCATCAAAAATAATAGCAGTGCTATTTGGGACACGCGCGGCTGTACGTCGGATCGTTTCGGCTATAGTGCTTGTTCTCACGGTTCATTCATCCTCTCTAATTTGGTGGTAGCTTTAATAGCTTAATAATAAAACCTCACCCGGAACTACAGGTAAGACTTTTCCTCTATCAACTACGAGAGATTGCCCCTTAATATACTTAACTTCTTCGGATGCTAAGAAACAAACTGCCACTCCAATATCCTCTAGTTCACCATAGGGATTCTGTCTGTTAACCTAAACATATTAGTTAGTTTCCTCTTTTAGCATTAAAAATAGAAACTTTTTTGCCATTATCGGATCGTTCGCAGATTTTTTTCCAATCGCTGCTGGGTTGACGAATTTCGCTATTATTTATTATATTAGTAATTCAACTCTCGAACACTAATTGAATGATTATTGCGAATATTTAAGTTAAAAACAAAGTAAGTATATATGTCACTCAGGTGTTCACCGTCAAGAATAGCATCCCTCCCCTTAACACATTAGACACGAGATATCCTTTCCATTCTACATTTAAAAAATCAAATCTAAATCGATGAACAAATCATCGAATATATTAACCTTTACTTTATCTTGCTTTGAAAATGTTCCCTTTTTGACAAATTCCTTGTTCTCCAAAAAATAAACTTCAACTAAATCATAAGCTGGATCCACTATCCAATACTCTTTAACACCACTATTTTTATAGAGATTAAATTTTGTCACCTTATCTTTTTGAGCAGTTGACTTAGATAATATCTCAATAACTAAATCCGGAGCTCCCGCAATATGATTTTCTTTCTTCTTACTTTTATCGCAAATAACAGAGATATCTGGACGAACCCACTCTCTTATTTTCGTAACGTCCTCTAGACCTTCTAATGAAACATCAATTTCAGGTATCACTTCGCACTTCTTCCCCCGTAGATAAATGTTAAATTCTGTTACGAGTTCCTTTGCAATTGTATGGTGCTTCACACTTGGAGAGGGGGACATATTATAAAGTTCGCCATCAATTATTTCGTATTTTACATTTTCACCCATACTTAAATATTGATCATAAGTTAACATATTATCTTCTTTTCTTAAAGGCATCATTTTCTACCTCCCCTTGTATAGTATACTACACTTTATTTTCATTTTATTCTACACAAATTAAGGTAATCTTCTGCCCTCCTTCATTACAAAAAACCCCCAAAGATATTCATTCTTACCTTTGAGGGTCAATCTCCATAATTTCACTTACTCACTCACATTTCCCTCCGCAGGGATCGGATTATCCTTCAATATCTTCGCTAAGTGAACAAGATTATGACTTGCAATCTGTGCATTTTTTTGTGTGAATTCATTATTTTTACCTTTGGCCTCAATGTAAGATGGGCCTGGACCGGCATCCCCCACCCAGTAGGACAGTGGATTAGGTGGCAAGGAGAATCCAAAATGTCCTAAGCTAAAGAGAATATCTCTTGCCGCATGTTTGGCACCATCTTCATTACCAGTCACTACAGCCCCGGCAACTTTATTATAATAGACGGGTTGTCCTTTATCATTCGTTTCAGAACCGGACCCACTAATTCGTTCCAGAACCATTTTGGCAACACTACTCTTTTCACCAATCCACAAAGGTGTTCCAAAGAGTAGAATATCAGCATTTTCTATTTTCTCTGCAATTACTGGCCACTCGTCCCCGTCGCCCATATCAGCCTCAACGCCAAATGCTATATGATAATCTACTACTCGAATCGTTTCTGTTTCTATTTGTTTTTCTCTAAAGACATTGATGAACTCTTCTAACAAAGCATCAGTATTGGACACTTCATTAGAGGGTTTTAAGGAACAGTTTAAGATTAATGCTTTCATAAAAGACACTTCCTTTCTTTAATATATATTGTTTCTTCCCGATTTCCTTAATGTATAATCGTTGTTCAGATAACTAGATCATTTTCGCTGCGCTAGGTACGTTACCTAACAATTATTGATACAACTCAAGAGTTGACAGATATAAAAAACGAGTCAATCAGGGATATTTCCCGATTAACTCGTTGAATCAACTTAGAATCTTAAAATCTATTCTTACTTCTACTAAAAAGTAGTTTGGCAGTCCTACTCTCTATAGCAGGCTTCATTTACTATTGGACTCTAAAGTTAATCATTCCAAAGTGCTGCGATACCTTCTAAAGAGAACCAACCCGCAATTAACGTAATAATGACGGCAAGAATACCAAAAGCAAGTAGCCATGTTGGATGATGGTAATCACCAACAATACTTTTCTTCCGCGATGCAATCAGTACAGCGCCCAATGTAAGTGGTAAGATCAAGCCATTTAAAGACCCTACAATAACTAAAATGACGACTGGTCTTCCAACAAATACAAATACTAAAGTTGAAAAGGCAATGAATCCAATAATAATATATTTACTATATTCTGCAAACTTTTTATGGAAAGAACGCAAGAAAGAAACACTTGTATAGGCAGAACCAATTACAGAGGTCAATGCTGCTGCCCAAATTACGATACCGAATATTTTATATCCGACGTCCCCTAGAGCAATTTGAAATACAGAGGCTGCAGGGTTACTGGCATCAAGTTTATACCCAGCTGTTACAACACCTAATACCGCGAGAAAAAGAAAGACTCGCATGACACTTGTCGTGAGTATTCCATAGCTAGCTGCTTTTGATACGAGAGACACATGTTCTTTTCCAGTTACGCCAGCATCAATTAAACGGTGTCCCCCTGCAAATGTAATATAACCCCCGACGGTTCCACCTACTAATGTAACAATTGGAAGGATTAGGGACCTAAATTCATCCGGAATGAAACTCTTTACTACGGCTTCTCCTACCGGTGGGCTAGTTGTAAACATGACATACCCAACCATCGAAATCATGACTACTCCAAGAATAACCACGACAATATCCATAACTTTCCCTGCATCTTTCAATAAAAATATGATAATTGCCAAAATTGCAGTTATGACTGCACCTGTTTCAGCTGAAACGCCGAACATGACGTTCATTCCAAGTCCCCCACCGGCTACGTTTCCAATATTAAAAGCCAGTCCTCCAATCACGATCAATACCGCAATAGAGATCCCAGTCCCGGAAAGACCATATTTGTTACATCTTGTCCGCGTTTTCCCGTTACAACAAGGACACGCCATATATTTAACTGCGCCCCTATATCAATGATGATAGAAGCTAAAATGGCAAAACCAAAGCTCGCAAGAAACTGTTCGGTAAATACCGTAGTTTGTGTTAAAAACGCTGGTCCAATTGATGATGTTGCCATTAGGAAGACAGCGCCCAGTATGATTCTCCTACGCCCTACAATTTGATTCACGGGTTGTAAATTACTCATTTTCTTTCTCCCTCCACTTCCACTGTGATAAAAAGTATTAAATAAAACTCTTATGAACTTATTATCTCTAACTTTGTAATACTGTCCGGAAACATTTCCGCAATATAAATGGACCCGCTTTCATCAACTGCTATTCCATGACCGTATATCCCAAAGGTTCGGCACCTTCCTATCAAATTCTGTTTCGAATCAAATAAGTTAAGACTTGGAGTTTGATCCGTTACATAGATATAGCCTTCTTTATCAAACCATATATCCATCGGGTGATACAGATTCCTCATCTCTTGAAGAAAGGCTCCCTGCTGGTTAAAGATTTGAATTCGATTATTCTCACGGTCTGTAATATATAAATGATCTTGGCTATCCGCTACAATTGCATGAGGGGTTGAAAATGCTCCTGCTTCTGCCCCTTTTTCTCCCCATGTATTCACTAATTGCCAATTAGAATCGAAGTGGTGCACGCAACAATTCCCATAACCATCCGTCACATAATAGTGTCCATTTGATGTCATCGCAATGTCCGTTGGATGGTTAAAAGGTCTTCTCCACGCTCCAGGAAATCGTTTGTCCCCAATACTATCTAGCTTTTCACCAGTATGGTTAAAAAATACGATTCGATGAGAATCACGGTCTACTACAAATACTTTATTATCAGGAGTTGTATACAAATAGTGCCCATCAACGATATCCATATCTGTCCAAGAATCAATCAGTTCACCAGTACGATTAAAGATCAACATAAAAGGTTGGCTTCTCTGCAATACAAAGATTTTTCCCTCATGGTCAATTGTTACTGCCGAAATATTCGTGTAAGAAAGGGAAGTCGGAAGCTTCCCCCACCCTTTATTTACTTGATACCGCTTCGGACCAAGTCGGAATACATGCATAAAGGAATCACCTCAAATTCTTTCATAAGAATTATACGATTGGCTCAGTTAGTACATTTACATAATAATGATGTTTAATAGAACGATTTAAAACAGGATCACGTAATTCAAACTCATATTTGTCAGCAAAATCTAGCGTATTTTCCTCCGTATTTATTGTAGCTGAGAAGAACATATTTCCATCATCTTTTACATTGAGCTTGGAAAAATGCTCCTCCCATTGCTCTGGATTTAACAAATCTGCACAGGTTCCTTGTTGATAAACCTTTTTTTCTCCCTCAGAAGTTACCCAACAGATCAGTTCTAATTGATTCCAATGGTCTTTTACATCCTCATATTTCCATACATCTCCAGCAATCACATTCGGATATGCCTGTTTAGACATTGGTACACTGAATGTTTCTAATTTCCGATCAGTATGATCGCTACCAACAGTGACAAATAACTCGTCATCATGCCAAATAAGTACGTATTCAATTTCTCCACTTGTTTCTTTATGCTGGACTTGTACTTCTGATGTCGTTGAAACAATATAATCAGAAACAGGGAAAAGAATCGGAGTTGTGGTAGGAGCCTCCACACCTAATTTCACCAATTCATCAATATGTTCTTGGACTTTTTCCTGGTCACTTCCCGCATATCCAGCATTAAATACATGATTAACGTCAAATTCAATTGATTTATTTTCTCCTTGCACATGTAAGCTCAGTTTGTTTTTCATAATAATTCCTCCATTATTCATATTTTTATTTATTAATATAGTTTCGGTACTCTGCTAGAGAAAACCGGAACACTTTCTCTAATCTTAGGGACAGCATCTAAATCTAGCGTCGCAATGAGCGTCTCTTCCTTTACCTCACTTCCAACTTTTATTACATCCCCCCAAGGATCAATAATCATCGATGTCCCCGCAAAGGTCTCGGTATCATTAGAGCCAGTAATATTAGAAGATACAATGAACATTTGATTCTCAATCGCCCTAGCTAATTGCAGATATTTCCAATGGTTTTTTCTAACTAATGGCCATTCGGCAACAACATGCAAGATTTGGGCACCCTCCAAGGCAAGTTTCCTCGCAAGTTCAGGAAACCTCAAATCATAGCAAATAATAACCCCCATCTTGATTCCTTCCAGTTCAAATGTTTCTATCTGGTTTGTACCACCAGTTAAATATTTATGTTCATTAAGCATTGGTACTAAATGTATTTTGTCATATCTATGCACAACAGATCCTTCTCGGTTTATTACTAGACTTGTGTTATATATTTTCCCTTGTTTTTTGTTTGCAATTGAACCCCCGACAATATTTACATGATGCTGTTTTGCTAGTTTCTGCAGCAAGGACTGAGTTGGCTCGTTATCTTCATCGGCAAGCTTGTCCAGTTCTGCTAGTGTAAAACCGGTGTTCCACATTTCCGGAAGTACAAGAACATCGGGTTTTTCTTTTTCCATCGTTTCATTAATCCAACTACTCACTTTCTCCCTATTTTCTTGCGGGTTACCAACAATAAGATCCATTTGATAAACTGCATATTTCATTCTTTAACCCCCTGTTTTAATTACTACTTCTATCCATACTATTATAGGATTTCATTGTATTATCCAAATGTAGAAGTAAAGCTGTTTTTGCATCTTCAATATTTTTAGCTTCTATAGCCATGAGAATCGCTTCATGCTCTTCAATTACTTCGTGCATTCTTCCTTTTTTCCTGATGGCCCGATGGCCAATCAGAACAGTTAGATCATGTAATCTCATGAAGAATTCTTCTATTAAAAAATAGTTAGTTCCCCGAATAATTTGATTGTGGAATTTTTGATCCAACTTCATAAAAAGTTGCTTATTCTCCTTGCTAACTGTCTCTCTTTGTTCCAACAAAATGTGCTTCAATTCCTGAACCTGTTCTTCTGTAACCACTTTCAAAAAATCCATCAATACTTCTTTTTCGATAGCTCTTCGAAGGATAAAGATCTGATTAATTTCTGTTTTTGAAAACCCTCTTACCTTTACTCCTTTTCTTGGCACCGTTTGCAGTAAACCGTCGTAAACCAAACCCTGAACCGCCTCTCTGACAGGAGTTCTTGATATACCTAGTACTTTCGCAAAGTCTTCCTCTGTATAATATTCCTCAAAATCCAGCTGGTTTGAAAGTATAGCAGATTTCAATTCTTTGTATGCAATTTCGAAAACTGTTTCTCTTTTAATAGATTTACCAAAATTAAGCTTACTCATTTCGTTACCCCTCTGCGAATCTTAATGTATACATAATACAGTATACATAAAGATAAGTAAAGATATAATAATATGAATACTTTATTTTTTCTCTCCCTTGCCTCTTATGATTATGAGCGATTAATTAATAATCGAGCCAGGCTCAAGAAAATAATAATACCTTTCTTAAAAAAGGTAAAAACATACACAAGCAATCGTATTTTTATTTGAGATTAAGCAGACATCCCACCCTTAACCTGAACAAACAAAAATCTGCCCCCTTTTTCATTGAGCTTTCACCAAACTCCCATTACACTTAAATGAAAGTCAAAGAACTCCTATACAGAAAGGATAATTTTCCCAATGATTTCTTTTGAAAATGTTTCAAAAAAATATAATGGCGATACGCCTGCAGTAGATTCCATCAACATTACAGTTAATAAAGGGGAATTTTTAGTATTAATTGGTCCGAGTGGCAGCGGAAAGACGACGACATTAAAAATGATCAATCGCCTCATTCCCCTGACAACTGGAACCATTTATATGAATGGAAAAAGGATTAGCGACTATAAAATAGATGAACTTCGCTGGAATATCGGTTATGTTTTACAGCAAATTGCGTTATTTCCCCATATGACGATAGAGGAAAATATTGCAATTGTGCCCGAGCTCAAACAATGGAACAAAGAAAAAATCCGCAATCGTGTAACTGAATTATTGGATATGGTTGGTCTTGATCCTATTATGTACCGGAACCGGAGACCTGACGAACTTTCTGGCGGCGAGCAGCAACGAGTTGGCGTTGTCCGTGCTTTAGCAGCCGATCCGGAAATCATTTTAATGGACGAACCTTTCAGTGCATTAGACCCGATCAGTCGGGAAAAATTGCAGGAGGATATCATTCATTTGCAGCGTACCATTAAGAAAACAATTGTATTTGTTACACATGATATTCAAGAAGCACTGAAACTAGCGGATCGGATTTGTTTAATGAAGGAAGGGAAAATCATTCAGTTAGGAACACCAGATGAACTAATAAACGAGCCAGCGAACGACTTTGTCCGAGATTTCGTTGGGAATGCCGGCCATCCAGGGACAGATTTTGATTTGGAAAAATTTATTCATCCCCTGCCGAATCTGACAGGACAGGAAGCTCCTACTATTTCCATCCAAGCAACATTGGTCGAAGTGTTAGAGCGTTTATCCGACCATGATTCTCTTTCCGTAGAAAAAAACGGAGTTCCGATTGGGATTGTGAATCGGCAAATCATGATCGATTATTTCTCCCAACAGGTAACGAAAGGGGGAAATAGCGATGAATAACATGATCGAAGTATTCCAAAACCGCCAGCATGAACTATTTCAAGCGCTCATCGAACATATTCAGATTTCATTTATTGCGCTCTTTTTTGCTGTCTTAATAGCTGTACCACTCGGTATTTATTTAACGAAAAAGATTCGTTTTGCGGAGAGTATTATTGGGATTGCTGCGATGCTGCAGACGATTCCTTCCTTAGCATTACTCGGACTCTTCATTCCATTGCTAGGGATTGGTAAAACTCCCGCTATTATTGCCTTAGTCATCTATGCCTTACTTCCTATTCTCCGCAACACGTACACTGGAATTAAAGAAGTGGATTCCTCTTTAATTGAAGCGGCGAGGGCAATGGGAATGAACACAAGGAAAAGATTGTTGAAAGTGGAATTACCGCTTGCGATGCCAGTGATTATGGCAGGAATTCGGACGGCGATGGTATTAATTATTGGAACTGCAACCCTTGCTGCATTAATCGGTGCAGGAGGTTTAGGAGATCTGATCCTGCTTGGAATCGATCGAAATAATTCTGCCCTTATTTTACTTGGAGCGATTCCAGCAGCAATACTTGCTATATTATTTGACCTCGTGTTACGCGGCATCCAAAAACTTTCGTATAAAAAGACACTCGTCACAATTGGAATCATCGTTGTCTTCACTTTCGGTGTATCCGTGATCCCCAATTGGCTCGGTGGAGACGAAGATACGATCGTAATTGGGGGTAAATTAGGTTCCGAGCCAGAGATTTTAATTAATATGTATAAAATCCTAATCGAAGACGAAACCGATTTGAACGTGGAATTAGAACCTAGTCTTGGGAAGACAACCTTTTTATTTAATGCTTTGGAATCGGGAAATATCGACATTTATCCAGAATTTACAGGAACGGCAATAACGCAATTTCTGGATGAGACCCCAGTAAGTAATGATAAGGAAGAAGTATACGAACAGGCCAGATCCGGATTACTCAAGAATAACGATTTAGTCTTGCTAGAACCGATGGATTATAATAATACGTATACATTAGCTGTATCTAAAGTCTTTGCCGAGGAGCATAACGTAAAATCAATCTCTGATTTACAGGGATTAGAAAACGAGGTAAAAGCCGGATTTACTTTGGAATTTACGGATCGCGAAGATGGATATATTGGTATTCAAGAACTTTATAATCTCGAATTTCCTAATCTCGTAACAATGGAACCGAAGCTGCGTTATACAGCGATTGAGCAGGGAGATATTAATGTATTAGATGCTTATTCTACGGATAGTGAGTTGAGACGCTATAATCTTACCGTATTGGAAGACGATCTAGAATTATTCCCTCCTTATCAAGGTGCCGCCTTGCTGAGAAGTGAAACGCTCGAGGAATATCCTGAACTGGAAGGTATCTTAAATCAGTTAGCCGGGAAAATAACGGATGACGAGATGCGGGAGATGAATTATCAGGTGACTGTCGAAGGAAGAAGTGCTGCGGAAGTGGCGCGGGAGTTTTTAGAGAATGAAGTGCTCCATACAAACTAAAGCAGAAAATCGGTTTCTTCACTGTTAGAAACCGATTTTCTATGTATTCCTTGATTAATTAAAGTTTAGGATAATTTCGCTAAAATTTCACGAATAAAAGCAGGTTCATCCTTAGGTGTACGTGAGGTAATCAAATTTTCACTAACTACAACTTCTTTATCGTGGTAGGCCGCACCTGCTAGTTTTACATCATCACGAATTCCGATGAAGCATGTTGCTTCCTTTCCTTTTAGAACGTCAGCACTAATCATGACCTGTGGTCCATGACAAATACCAGCAATTAATTTGTCGTTTTGATTGATTTCCTTCACAAAGCGAACAACGTCATCATTTACACGCAATGCTTCCGGAGCACCTCCACCTGGTATAATAACCGCATCAAACTCGTCAGCTTTTGCCTCAGAGGCCCCAAGATCAGCAGTATAGGAGATTGTTCCTTTTTTCCCATCACAGCGTGCACCTTTTTCCAAACCAATAATGACTGTTTCGTGCCCTGCTTCTTTAACAGCTTTATATGGATTTTTCATTTCAGAATCCTCAAAGCCACTTGCTAAAAGAAATGCTACCTTAGCCAAATTAACTACCTCCAGTTTAAATTTATTTACAAGGTTATTTTAATTTACGAGCAAGAAATTAGCAAAACAACTGCTTCAGGTAAAACCGGATTATAGTAAACTTTATTATAAAAAGTGATTGCGTATGCAGGCGAATCATTATATATGTTGATGCTAGTATAGTTTCATGGACACATCTAAGTTAAATTTTATACAATGAATTTCAAGGAGGATGTGTCCAATGATTACAAAAAATAATGGTAAACGATATAACGATGATTTTAAAAAAATGATTATCGATCTTTATCATTCTGGAAGTTCTGTAGGATATCCTTTCCAAACTGATCGTCCCCAACCGCACCAATCATGGTAACTTCAGCTCCTAATCTTGCAGCGGCTATTGCTTGATTGGCGCCTTTACCACCGTGATAAGTTTTAAATTCTCCACCTAAAACGGTTTCACCTTGTTCAGGAAATTCTTTAGCAGTCGTGACCATATCAATATTAATACTTCCCACGACACAAACTGCCGGTTGCTTTTCCATATGATCACCTCTCTCTCGTAATTAGTTGATTTTATATTCTTCCGACGGGATCTTTTTATTCGGTTTTCCTATGTTTTGGATATACCCACGTTGTAAAAAGCCGTTTAAAATTAATTATCTTACTGTACTTCATCTAAATAGCCTTCAAGCCTTTCAACATACCCCCTGGAAACAGCTGCTATTTCGGCGACATCAAGGATACTTTAACCATATGTGTAACGGGTTACATATAGATGAAAAAACTTGGGTTCGCATATTTGTGTAATCCGTTACATATAGAATAATACTGTTATAAAAAATGTCAAATCATTTTTTAAATAAAAAGGCAAAGTTATATTAAAGTCACAAGTTATTTTGCAATTTTGCTAGGGAGGAAATATATTTTTCCGCCCCAATTTGGCCAAATAATAGTGGAGAAACAGCACATTCCTATACAGATGATGATGAACTCCTTTATCAGTAGGTACAGATGTATCGAGCATTTTTCTCCCAATTTAACTTTTTATTAAAGTGAAAAATCCTTAAGTTCCAGTTTTCTTAATTCAAGGCTGTTCAGTAATGCAAAATCCCACTCATCACATTTACATGTTGAGTGGGATTTTAAGAGTGGGCTCACTCTCCATTAATAATCTTCCTATACTCTTCTTCCGACATATTCAAAGCTTCTGCAGAATACTTTGTCCCTTTTTCCTCATATACTTTTCTAAAAGATTCATCCAGCTCTTCTGCAGTAATAACGCCTTTTTCGATTAATAGATTTGCAAGTGCTTCTGTTGCCACACGCTCTTTAACAATTTGCCCAAAAATCCTGCCCATCGTAGCATTTAACTCGGTTTTGTCTTCATACATCTTAATTCCTCCTACCAAAAAATGAAACCGCATTTAGTGGGGTATTACAGAACGTAATGCCTGATAATATACGACAAAAGAGATTAGAAGAAGTTATCTTGCATGCTACTATTTTTCGTCCTTTTAGTCAAAGTGCCGATTCAACTATAGGGAGACAGTCCACCAACAAATAAATCTCACTTGCTTTCTCCAATCGATTTTAAACTCCATTTCCGTGAATTTGCTTAATTTTCTTCAACATCTATTTCGTAGTTAGGCAAAATAAGAACCTCTACTCGTCTATTTTTCTCCCGGTTCTCTTCACTCGTGTTCGGCATAATTGGATGGTACTCACCAAATCCCTTCGCACTAAAGCGAGCTGGATCATGTCCTCCATTTTCCAAAATTAATCCCATGAAGTTAACGGCTCTTATTACACTTAATTCCCAATTCGAAGGGAATTCTTCGTTGTGAATCGGCCGGTCGTCTGCATGTCCGCTTATCTCAATATGATGAGGCGGATCGGTGTTTAACAACCTTGAGATTTCGGTTATGATTTCCCTGCCGCCCTCATTAACTTCAGCGCTCCCCATATCAAACGTGACATCATTTAAAATCGTGACCATTAATCCTTCATTGCTTAATTCTGTTGATAGTGCATCAGTTAGTTCATTTGTTTCGATATAACCATTGATACTCGCTTGAAGTTTTTTAAGATTTTCTACTTCTCTCATACCTTCACTTAAGTCTTCTTCATTTGCCTCATTATCTTCTTTACTTCGGTCTTCATCTATGGCAGTTTCTGAAGGATCCTCCGCTGGGCTTTGTTCCAGTATAATGGATCCACCGCCAGAGAATTCACTTTTAAAAACTTTGGAAAGCTGTTCATACTTTTGGGCGTCTATTTCGCCCATGGCAAATAATACAATAAATAATGCCACAAGCAATGTCAGCATATCAGAATAGGGAAGCAGCCATGAATCATCTGATTGAGCTTCACTCTTTCTTCTGCGTCCCCGGCTACTCATCTTCTGTCACCTGCTTTATCTTGGCAATTTCTTTTGAAGTGAGGTACGAACTCAACTTATCTCTCATCGCCGCCGGAGAATCCCCATTCACGACGGAAAGAATCCCTTCCACAATAATTTCCTTTCGTTGAATCTCTTTTTTCGATTTCTGTCTTAATTTATTTGCAAACGGGTGCCATAATACATAACCTGAAAAAATCCCTAATAAAGTTGCAACAAAAGCCGCTGCTATCGCTTCCCCCAAGATTTCCATATCATCCATATTACCAAGTGCGGCAATTAATCCAATAACAGCACCTAACACTCCCAGCGTGGGCGCATACGTACCAGCTTGCGTAAAAACTGCTGCACCTTCTTCATGTCTCGTTTCCATTGCATAAATTTTCTCGAGCATGACTTCACGGATGAACTCCGGTGAATGACCATCAACGGTCAATTGTAGTCCGGAAGAAATAAAGTCATCATCCCATGCTTCTATTTCAGTTTCTAAAGATAACAAACCTTCCCTACGAGCTTGATCGGACATCTTTGAAAACTTTTCAATAAGCACTGGTATATCATCTTGTTCCTCTTCTTTAAGCAATATTTTAAAATAGGAAGGAATCTTTTTAATCGTGCTTACAGGAAATGCTATCAATACAGATGCAGCCGTTCCTACAAATATAATGAGAAGTGCTGCCGGATTAATTAAGGCTCCCGCACCAACACCTTTTAAAACCATCCCAACAGTAACCGCAATAATTCCTAAAATAATACCAATAATTGATGTTTTATCCATCTCTGTACCTCCATCAAATAACTCTATAATACTACATAACCTATATCGGTCTTTTGTACTGTTTTTGAAGGTAATATGGAAAAGAAGAAATAATTAATTTATTAGGTAAACATTTTTACTAGTTAGTTTTATTATCTTATCTTTATGATTTGATTGAAACCGAGGTGGCTATGGAGAAGATTAAAAACGCAATGTCTAGGAATTAATATTGGAGCTATGACGCGGAAGTTTTTGGAGGCATCGAGGTTATGGAAGTTAATTGAAACATTAAGAACGTGTATTAAAAGGCGTATGCATAGAAACTTGCCATACGCCTTCTTGAAAGGAAGAATTTTATTGAATCGTTTTTAAAACCTGTAATAGGATCTCTTTATACCTGGCTCGATCAACAGCTTCACAAACACGAACATTAGGTTGTTTCCCACTCCTATTATTAATATCAACCAAGCTGTAACCTCTTGTCAGTTCACCTTTCGTTTCAACAGCTACATAATACGCATTAGATGACGTCATGATTTCTTCATTTGCTGCAATCGCTACTAATATCGTATCCGGATGTGTTGTACCATTCAGACGATGAACCTTTGCATTGAAATCTTTCACTACTTTATTAATTTTAATAAAGAAATCGGACCCGGTTGTATTCAACTGTTCAATCTCTTTATGGTCATCATTGTCCATTAGAGAATATTTTGTGCAAATATCCCAACCAACCATTGTAATCGGTATACCTGAATGTAAAACAATATTTGCAGCTTCAGGATCTACCCAGAAGTTATATTCAGCAGCAGCCGTAATATTGCCTAATGTGTTATTTGTTCCACCCATGATGTAAATATGTGGGATGTCCTTTATAATTGTAGGATCCTTTTTAATTGCCATCGCAATATTGGTTAGTGGTGCAATAGCTAATAGAGAGACTTCACCAGGCATTTCTTTTACTTTTTCAATGATAAAATCAACCGCATGTTTTTCCTCTGGTCGTTGCTTTGCTTTTTCAAAAAAGGCATCGCCCATTCCATCCCTGCCATGGACATCTTCTACCGTACGATGTTCTTCTTCTCCTGTTGCGAGGATAGGGCCCTCGTATCCCTTATAGACAGGAACATAATAATCTTGATTGGAAACCTGAATAGAATATAAAGCATTCTCTACTTGTTGATCAAACGCAACATTTCCACCTGTAATTGTTACACCTTCGACTTTAAAATAATGTAATGCTGTTAATAGAGCAATTGCATCATCACCAGCTGTATCTGTATCTATAATAATTTTTCGCATTCTTTACACCTCAATCTTGTTGTCTTGCTAGCTCTGTAATGTATTCAAAAAACGCATCGCGGTCTACTTCATAAACTAAATTGACCGGTCTTCCATTCTCTGAAATAACTGTTTTACCTTGACTCGCCCCTTCAGTATGAACAATACTCTTCACTACCTTTTGCTTGACTAGATCCGGTTTCCCAATGCTTGCTGCGGTTAGCACATCCCAGAGAAAATAAGTCGAGTTCGTCTGAAAATGTACAAGAGGAGGTACCATCGCATAACATTGTCCAAGAAAATCGATTCCGATATTCGTTCGCTGCGCCGCCCAATAATTTCGAATATCTACTGTTAAAGGAACCATATTGGTACTTTCTAACGCGACTAGATCAATTTCAATTTTACTATCCCAAACAACTTTGACAGCATCCGGATCCCAAAAAGCATTCCACTCAGCTGAACCATCATGTTCCGGCTCTTCGACATTTCCTTTTTCTAAAAATGTACCACCCATCCAAACTAATTTTTCAATATTGGATTCAATATCTGGCGCAACATATAATGCTCGAGCAAGATCTGTCAGTGGTCCAATAAACACCAATGTTACAGGTTCATCGCTTTCACGAATGTGTTTAATCAAATGTACATGCGCCTTAAGTTCTGAAACACTAGTGTTGATTCTTCCCGATTCATTCAAGATTGGTAACGCATCGATAAAAAATGCGTGCATACGCCAATCTTTAGGAAAAGAATGTTTCCCACGAGAACTAGAGGCTGCTACATCTATCCCTTTATTATTCCCAAACCGATCAATAATTTTTCGGCTAGCATATAATGCCGGCTCCAAATAACAGTCTGCCGGGATAACACCAACGCCTAATAAATCTACCTCTTCCATCTGGAGTAATAGAAATAAGGATACGAGGTCATCCACACCTCCATCGTGATTGAGGTATACTCTTTTTGTCATTATGATTAACTCCTTATCAGTTCATAATAATTCATTTAATTGATTTCCTGGAGTAAGTTTATTTTTCGCACCTAAATCTACATTAATACAGTTATCATTATTCTCACTTAGCAGAATAATACCTACTCCGCTACTTACATCGTCCTTACAAAATAATATAGGATGCGGTAAGCTTCAACATTAATTACCTCATCAGATCATACGGTCCTAAATCAATATCAATCTCTTCTCTCAGCGCCATCTTTCCAGCCAATGCTCCCACATAGGGCCCCATCGTCAACCCAGAAGCCCCCAACCCTGTTGCAACAATGACATTTTCCAAATTGGGAACTTCGCCTAATAAAGGTTTATTATCCGGACTCATTGGCCGAAACCCTATCCGGATGTCCTGCAATGTTTGACTTTGGAGACCTGGCGCGACTTTCAATCCTTCATTCAGTACTTCCTGAATCCCACCTGCCGTTATCCGATAATCATAACCACTTCCAGCTTCACGTGTCGCACCAAAAGCAATTCGATTATCATCAAAAGGAACAATATAATGACTGCTATCTTGTGGAAGAATAACCGGCCAATTTGAAGTATCTTCATTCACAGCCAAATGGACAATTTGCCCGCGCTGGGGTTCCAATTTGATAGAAGTACCGACAGATTGCAACAAGTCATTTGTCCAAGCACCAGCTGCAATAATAACTTGATCAGCTGATAAATTTCCGCTGCTCGTTGAAACCGAAACCAGCTTGCCTTCTTTTTTCAGTGCAGCTTTTTCCTGTATAACTTTTCCATTACTTTTCTTTACGCCTTCTACTAAAGCGCTAGCGAGCAATCTTCCATCCAAGCGAGCGGCACCTGATAAATAGAGCGCATGCAATTTTTCATTTATTTGCGGGAAAAATTTATTGGCATGTCCAGCTTGTAATACGTCAATATTTCCAATTATAGGAAATGCCTCTTTTTTCTTTTCTAATTGCTCCTTCAATTTACGAATGACCTCTATGTCTTCACTCGTTGCAATTGCACCTGTCTGCCGATAACCAGTGTTCGTCTCCCCCAGTTCTTTAAGAGATTCGATCAGCTCTGGATAATACTGGGCTCCCCTGCTTGCTATCCTGAACCAATCAGAATCATTATACCGTGAAATCCATGGACAAATAATCCCTGCGCCAGCTAAAGTCGCCTTCCCTTCGAATTCCTCATCAATCAACGTGACATCAACATTTTCATTCTGCGATAAATAGTAAGCAGCACAAGCACCGACGACTCCCGCGCCAATAACAATGACTTTCATGTTTTTCCCCCTTGTATGATTTCCGTATTGTCAAAAGATCCTAGTTAAAATGAATCTTTCATACTTTCTTCTATATATGGTTCGCTTCTCTTTGTCAATAGGATGTATTTTAACTGGAAAAAAGTTTTCACTGGATATAGATAGGGAGAAGCGCGCTAACACTTCTCCCTGCAACCGCCTCTGTTAGGTACTCCTTTTATATCGTACCATTTATAAAATCAATAATCCCCTCCACTACTTCATCACGAATATCTCTGTAATTATGAATTTCGTGTCGGTAACCGGAATACAACTTAGTTTTTACAAAGTTACCCGTCTCTGCAAGCCAATTGGAGACTTGATACACGCCCTCCCCATATAAACCTACCGGATCAAAGTCACCTGCAATATTATAAACAGGAATAGAGGAAGGGACCTTCTCTGCCCATTCCGTACCAATAATTGTTTCCATCATTTGAACAAAGAAATAGAGGGAGCGAATATTTGGTGTTGAAGTAAAATTGTTAAACGGATCATTCGCATGGTCTGTCACAACGTCAGGGTCGCCACTTATCCAGTCATTTGGACTATTTGGGTTCTCTATCCGCTCTGTCATCCAGCCAAATAAGCTTTCAAGATAACTATCTTCGACAACTTCACCATCCCCCTCATCGATACGCTTTTTCATTTCTTCAGATATCTCTTTTAAATTCGGGAAAACACCAGATGTTCCACATAAAATAAGTCCAGAGATTCCTTCCCCATATTTGGTTGCATATCCTCTTACAATCATGGAGCCCATACTATGTCCGAACATGAAATATGGAAGTCCGTCATACTCTTTCTGAACAATTTCTCGTAATTTGTGCTCATCTTCTGCCATCGTCATGTAGCCCTTATCGCCCCAGTCATTCCAATTGCCTGAATCATACGCCGTTTTCCCGTGGCCAACATGATCATCTGCTGCAACTATAAAACCCGCTTCATTAAGCACAAGAATCATATGTAAATACCTGCGCGAATGTTCACCAAAACCATGGACAATCTGGACAATTCCTCTCGGCTTACGAATTGGCGTGTAAATCCATGCTTTTATAGTGTCCTTTTCATTAAATGATTTAAACTGGACTTCTTGTATCGCCATGATAGATACCCTCCTATGATCAGAGTTTGATAGATAATGGTCTTTTCTAGATGTATCGGTTCTCTCTGAACCAATCATTTTACCGAAATGATATACTTATTTGGAATCGATGTCAAAGTAAACTCAAGAAGGAAGCTGTGAAAGTTCATCCAATCGTTTAGCCAGTCTTTCACCACTTATACCAGAATGATTTAATTTTTAATATAATCTTCACAAAACTTCAAGTAAAGTTTACCTATATTACTTTGCATCATAATCTCCTTTCCATGTGAATTCCACTCTACCGTATTTCGTGCTTTTTAAATTTAAAAAAACAGCATAAATGCCCCCGACAAGCAATTATCCCCTTAAAGAAACATCACTATATTATCCATATTAGCCACTTTAGATTTTGATAACAAATAATTGAAAACCTTTAACAGGATAAACCAAAATTTTTCGGAAATTCTATTCATAAGGAGGTGTTTTACGTGGCAAAGAAAAATCTCAGTCAGTTTAAAGGACGTGTAATGAAGGAAGCTGGATATGACGTAGATCTTAATAATCCAGAATCGATAAAATACGAAGTTGCTGAAGAACAAGGCGTACCTTTACAAAAAGGAAATAACGGACATCTTACCTCTGAGCAAGCAGGAAAAGTTGGCGGACCAATCGGTGGCAATATGGTTAAAGAAATGGTTAAAATGGCAAAAGAGCAGATTGCAAACAAATAATTAAGACTCTCCTGCTGGTTTTAACACATGAACCAGCAGGATTAGCTTTTTTTATTGTCCTTGTTGATTCTTTTTCCGAACTTGTTCAGCGTTTGTATTGCTATAAATTTCAGTTCCATGGCCACCAGTAGTCCTTGCAATATACTCTTTTGCTTCGTTATATGACATACCAGAATTTTCATTTGCCCGTTTTACTTCTTCAATATTGGTACCGGATGCTGTATATTTTGTATTATTTTCCATAAAGTCACCTCGCTTTTTTCGGTGAACTTAGTTTTTGCGGAGATGTTTTATTTATAAAGGAAACATTTACCTATAACCATTGACTGAGAATGGGTATAAATCGATTTTAGTATTATC
>NZ_JAXHDC010000024.1:0-49111 GCF_037072045.1 Oceanobacillus sp. MO10714A
TCAAAGCTTTTGAATTTTGAATTTTCACGCCACAACAGGTACAATGGATGTACAAATACATAGAAGGAGTGAAGGTTTTATGAGTCATGAAGATTGTATTTTTTGTAAAATCATAGAGGGAGAAGTCCCATCTGCAAAGGTATATGAGGACGAGCATGTCTATGCCTTCTTAGATATTAGTCAAGTAACGAAGGGACATACATTGATTATTCCTAAGACACATACGAAAAATATTTATGAAACACCGCCAGAGGTAGCAAGAGAGTTATTTGAGCGTGTTCCTAAGATAGCTAATGCGATTAAAGAAGCATATGAGCCAAAAGGAATGAACGTGTTGAATAATAACGAAGCTGCTGCAGAACAATCAGTATTCCATTTACATCTCCACCTCATTCCGCGTTACGGTAAAGGCGATGGTTATGATCTTGGCTGGACAGTTCATGGTGATCAGTATACGAGCGAAGACTTACAACAAATCGCAGGAGAAATCCGCGGTAACGTGAAATAGTAACAGAATTGTATAAAAAATTCCCTATTCATTTCCGGGTACTTCTGGTATAATAAATCTAACGTTTCGCAACTGACAATGAGTGTACAGTTGGAAACCTTAGATGAGAAGAGAATAGGAGAGGTTTAGAATGAAAGTTAAAGTTCTAGTTATATTGTCGTTACTTGTAGGGATTGGTGCGGTGTTACATGCAATTATCCCACCGTTATTCTTCGGAGTGAAGCCGGATATGTTGTTGTCCATGATGTTCCTCGGGATTTTCTTATTCCCGAAACCGAAATACGTTCTCGTGCTTTCCTTAGCAACGGGAATCATGTCAGCACTAACAACCGGAGCACCCGGTGGTCAAATTGCAAACGTTATAGATAAACCAATCACCGCTTTTCTTGTTCTGGCGATTTTCCTCGCATTAAAGGGTCGTTTAAACGAAAACATTACAGCTCCTGCCCTAGCCGGTATTGGGACTTTGATCAGTGGTTCGATCTTCATTACGGTCATCTCCCTGATTGCAGGTATTCCAGAGGGTGGATTAATTTCCCTCTTCCTACTCGTTGTTCTTCCTGCAATGGCAGTGAATGCAGTAATTATGGTAGTTGTTTATCCGATTGTGCAAGGTATCTTCAGACGGTCCAATCCAATATCAGTATCGTAAACTTAAATCCTCTAATTTCGATTAGAGGATTTTTTTACGAAAGAATTAGCACCTGGTAATAAATCTGTTATAATGGAAATAGAGAATCATTTCCCATGTTTCGTTTGTCCGGGAATGGTGAAAGATAGCAGTATAAGCAGAAGGGAGCAGATCTGTTATGTCTAGTAAATCAATAGTTCTTGGAATTCTTGTTGGTGGCGCAATTGGCGCTTCAGCAGCATTGTTGAGTACACCTGTATCAGGTCGCGATGTCAGGAACTGCCTGAAAGATCAGTTCATTGATATGTTGAATCTGATCAATAATTTGAAAGATCAATTGCGTGAAACTTCTAAGGAAGGCGTTGTAATTGTAAAGGAATTAACGGACGAGATGAAGAAATCGGTGGAAGAATGGAAAGAAACTGTAGAACCTCACCAAGAGGGAATTTACCATTATCTCGAACAAATCGAAGCAAGCCTAAGAGACCTTGAGAATAAAGTAAAAAGCATTTAATAAAAATCGGGACGTGGGTTAAGAGCTGCGTCCTGATTTTTTATCACGCATTAACGATCTGTAATACCCCTCACCTCTAAACAGGAGGAAGCCCAACATATGAAGGTGGAGAATATACAGTCCGTAAATCCCTGATTCGGTTCAACTAACATTCAATGGGGAGTAAGGAAACCCCCACTGAATAAAATTTCACTTTATGATTCTTGTAAAATTTTTATATATTCATCCATTAGTTCGGGGAAATAATTTTCTTTACGAAGGGCATGAATCGTTGTTGTAGGATCCAGTTTTTCATTTAATAACCCGGCAAATTCGATGAGGAGCGAACTGAAATCCAATAAACCTTCATTTTTCTGTTCCTCATACATAGCTTGCTGACTATTGAGATGGGCGAATAATTCATTATACTCTTCTTCACTAATATTCTGTTCAATCACCAATTTTAAAAAAGGATATTCATCCATATCAATAATTCTTGAAAGCAACTGAATTTGAAAAGAAGTTATTGTACTGCTGTGTTCCTTCATTTTCGTCCCACCTCCTGCCACAAGACCTTTACCGCTAATTAATTGAGTATGTAAATCATATCATACAATTTCATTTGATAGAAGATTTAATACACCCTAACCCTATTTACGACTTCGGTTGGGACTGTTCAGCTAGCCGATTTTTTGGTAAAGTAGAGGATATAGATTTGGAAAGATACAGGGGGGCTTTGATTGTTTATTTTCTATCTCTTTTTTGCTTTTATCATTTTATTAATTTTCAATACAATGACGTATAACTTCTGCCGGAAAATGGAACTTAATGAACTTAAATCAAAGCGGGTATATAAAGTGATCAACATGATTATGGTCACCATGCTCGTTTGTTCATATCTCCGTATTCTAAATGTGGCAGTTTAAAGGTATTTGTTAGGTATTCGCTGTTTTACTATTTATTTCATCATAAAGTATGATATATTTAAAAATATGATTAATGTAAAGACATAATGATTAGGAGTGTTCTACATGAAGAAATTTGCCATGGCTGCTCTATTTACTGTTGGTGTTATCACCCTATCAGCCTGTAGCGGGGATGACTCGGAAACAGTAGTAGAAACGAGCGCAGGAAATGTAACAAAAGACGAATTTTATGAGGAATTAAAAGATCGATACGGGGAAGAAGTACTAAGAGAATTAGTTACCGTTAAGGTCTTAGAAGATAAATATGAAGTTACAGATGAGATGATTGACGAAGAAATTGAATTAGCAAAGGAACAGTTCGGAGAGAACTTTGATATGGTTCTGCAACAGAGCGGCTTTGAGAGCGAAGAAGATTATGCCGATGTCCTCTATCTCAGTCTCTTGCAAGAACAAGCTTTAGCCGAAGATATTGAGATTACGGATGAAGAAATCGAACAACGCTACGATCGATCCAAGACTGAAATCGATGCCCAGCATATTCTTGTTGCCGACGAGGAAACAGCTAATGAAGTGAAGAAAAAACTTGATGACGGCGAAGATTTCGGTGAATTGGCCGCGGAATACTCCACAGATGGTTCTGCACAAGATGAAGGAAAACTTGGCTATTTCACAGCTGGTAGTATGGTTCCTGAGTTTGAAGATGCTGCTTACAATATGGAAGTTGGCGAAATCAGTGATCCAGTTGAATCACAATATGGATTCCATATTATTAAAGTAAATGACATTCGAGATGTAGAAGATGTGGAAGAGCTGGAAGATGTGAAAGAAGATATCCGTAGAGAGTTACAAATTGCGAAGATGGACATGTCCCAAGCAGCTACGAAAATTGACAACATCCTGCAAGATGCAGATGTAAAAGTGAAAATCGATAAATTTGAAGATATGTTTGAGCCTGTTGAGCCAGAAGAAGATGGAGCAGAAGGCTAACATAGAAAAAAGCTACTTTCTAAAATGAAAGTAGCTTTTTTCTATTATTTATTCTTGTTCACGAAGCGCTTTCCTTTCTTTTTCTTCTCTCATCCGCTCCATGTATATTTCGCCTTCTCTTTCTATAAATTCCTGGTCTACTTTCCTATCCGTCTGCATTGCGCGAAAAGCCATATAGCCGCTGAAGAATACTAATAAGATGACAATAAATACCCATAAAGGAACACCTCCAATTATCATCTTTTCCCCCTCCTTGTCCAAGTGTTTCTATCTAACTATATGAAAAGAAACGGACAAAAATTCCTCTCCAGTGGAAAAGAAAATTCCTATTTCACAGTTTCTGTGTTCTCATATCTGCTGTCCAAGTAGTCGACGATATGAATCAGATAACCTTCAATAGTTTGTGGTTTCACACTTGCTCCCCATTCCGGCAGACCGTGATGACAGAGGATACAATGCGACATGAGATGGATATCTTCTATCGTAAATGCTATCCCCTCTCGCTCAACCATTTTTGTAAGGATTAATGTCCCATATGGAATATGGCCTATCATCACACCAAGTTCATCCATCGCTATTCCTGCCTGCTTTCTTTTTTGTAAACTGCTCTTATCGGCCGTCGGATAAAGAAAGTCAAACGATTCATAATGCTTACCGGCAAAATCATATTCCAGCATTTTCCCGATATCGTGTAAAAGAATACTAGTAAGCAGTGCATCATAATTCACAACTTCTTCTTTATGATCCATCATCCCAGCGAGCATTTGATAGAGGTGATCAATTGTCTCTTGCCAGACCGGTCTCACCCATCTTTCCTCTGACTGGTAATTCGACCACAATTCCTGTTTGTAAGCTTTCTCGACGATTTGAATTAATTTCATCACAGCTTGAAATGGATTTTCTTCCTGCTTCACGATATAACGGGCAAAGCGCATGAGACCGACTGTGTGCTTCAACAAACCACCTAAATAATTGTGATGGAATCCTTTTGCGGCAGGACTAATGGAAAATTCTTTCCAGAACTGATCCAAAACAGCTATAGAAAATTCACGATACGGGCTGGATAGTTCATCGATATAAGAGAAGATTTCCACCGTATAATCTTCAATGCTCTGTTTTGTATAAGGCAAATAGGAAAATGGATCAATTTCTCCCTCACAAGGTTCAAGGCGCTGGATCGTAAGCGACTTAAAGCCGCGAAACTCATCAACTACCGCTTCCACATCAAAAACAGAGTATGCTTCTAGCAATGGGAAATTTTTCTCAACAGCTCCTTGATTATCCCACATTTTCGCTTGTATCGTTCCCGTATTATTACTGAACGTCATTTTTAAAAATTGCTTATTTGTCTTTGTCGTCTGGACATTCACTTCATTTAAAAGGAGCCTTAATGTGACGCTATTTCCCTTTGTTTCCTGGTCAATTTCAAAAGTTGCTCCCTCGTCCGGAAGAATCGGAACCGGGTATTGCTGTAATATCTCTTCCTTTCTTTCCGGCGTCATCCGAACTTCAACCGGAATCAACCCATAGAAATAGTGTTGCTGCTCGCTCATCCTCTTCCCTCCATAAACATAAATTTATCACGTCTTTATACATAGACACTTGGAATATTCTCTCTCTCACAAACCGTCCGCACGTCTGATTTACAAGTAAACATAATGACCTGCTGCTTCGTTGCAATCTCTTGAAGGACACGGATCATTCGCTCGACACGTAGCTCGTCAAAGTGAACGAATGCATCATCCAAAATGAAAGGAAGCTGATGTTTCTCTGTCATGACCTTACTAATCGCAAGACGCAAAGAAACATAAAGCTGGTTCATTGTTCCTTGAGAAAGTTCATTTACGTTAAAGCGCAATCCTTCCGCCGACATTACTTGAAACGTCCCCTTCGCTTTCGGTGCAAAAACGTTCGTATATCGTCCATCCGTAATGGTATGTAAAATAGTAGTTGTTTCCTCCACTACTTTCGTTAAATATTTCTTCTGGTATCGTTGCTTTGTCTCAGCTAACATTTCTCTTTGCATGTTAGCAATCGCCCAATCTTTTGCAAGTTGGTTTAATTTTTCCTTTTCCATTTCAAATTGATGGAGCTTCGATGAATAAGCATCGGAGCCTTCGAGTCTTTTTAATTCCATATTCACTTCGGTAAGTTTCTTTTGAATTTCGTCTATTTCAGTTTCCGTCGTGGCTGCAAGAGATTCGAGTGCTTGCGCGCGTTCCTCCAAACTAAATGGATCGAGCTCTTCTTTCACAATGCTCGCCCAAGAATGCTGCGGGAAAATCGAGTCGAGCTGCTGTTTATTCGCTTCCAGTGCTGCTTCCAGCTCTCTTTTTTCTGTAAGATAATTTGCCAGCTTGTAAAATTCCTCTTCCGTTTCCACTTGAGCTTGCTGTAAAAGCTCGGCTAGCTCTTGCTTGTGCACAGCTATGCGTTTTAACATATTTTCCTTCTGTTCCTGAGTGTGATCGATTAATTCATGAATCTGGTTGATTCTTTGCTCTAGCTCCACTTCTTTTTCTAATGTTTGCTCAATAAATAGAAAAGCTTCCGCCGGTGAGCCAATCGAAGTTTCCCCGAATTGATGAAGATAGATGATCAGTTCTTCTTCTATTTGCTTTTCTTTCATCTTAATCTCTTCCATTTCTTTTACCAAGCGATCCCGTTCGTTTTGTAGGCGAAGCAATTCCTTGATTCGATTAAAATAGTCCGGCCAGTAACTGCTATTAATCGGTTCCAGGAACGGATATAGCATAAGCTGTTCTTCCGTTTGATCCGTGAGTCGTCTTACCTTTTCCAAATACATACGTTCTTTTTCTTCCCATTTGAGAATATTTAATTGCTGTATTTGAATATCCGATTGTACAGCTTTTAATTCACGCAACTTTTCATCCTCTGCTTCAAGCTGACTTTGCATGCGGTATATTTCCTCATCCGACAATTTTTGTGCATTGCTTAGTCCTGGTTGGGACCGGATGAGCTTTTCCATAGCTTTGATATGCTGTTTATGAAATAAATATTGTCCTGTCGCAAGCAGGAATAGAAACAGTGCAACACCATAAAGTAAAGACACGTCCATACCAAACGCAAGAACAGTCGAGAAGATAGCAAGGATGATTCCAATTAAAAATAGTTGATTCGCACGCTTGATTCTTTGTTTCTTGTCTTCTGCAAAAGATTGCTGCTGATTCATACTTGCTTCATACAGACGTTCCAGTTGTTCCTGTTCCTTCCCTTTTTCCAGTTTCCGTTTCAACGAGGCGACTTCTTCTTCCGGTAAAAGCGTGGATTTTATCTCACCGAGTTTTGCTTGCAAGTAATTTTCTTCTTCCATTAATCCGTTCTTTTCCGTTTCAATACTGATTCTTTCCTGTTCAAGCTTCTCTTTATCTGCTTTGATTTGCTTCCATGTTTCTTCAATATAAAAGGGTACGGATAAGTCCTGAAGTTCAGCTGCATCTATCTTTAATTGTAAATCCGTTAGCTCATTCGTAATTTTCTTCGTAAGTTCCACTTTCCGCTGATACAAGTTTTCTTCTGTATTTTTTAAAACTGTGTATCGTTCTTTGTGACGTCTTTGAATTTTTAACGTTTCAACTGTCGATTCGGCCAAGCGCTGATTTTCTAATTGGGAAGCGTTATCGCGGTAATTTTCTTCATTACTTTTCAAAACTGCGAGTTCACTTTCAAGTGGTCGCAGTGTGTCGTGTAATTTTTCAAGGCGTGCGATGCCGCTTGCAGGAAAGTTATAGGTTGTTTCATATTGCTCTTGTTTCTTGTTGAGATGCTGGAATTCTTTCAGGACTGGTAACGCTGTGAGTTTCTTCGTTACCGTGCGAATTTCTCCTGTCAGATTTGCTTGCTGGCGCTTAAGCTTGTTTAACGTATCCTCGAGCTCAAGGGATTCAAGAACTTTTTTGCGGTAAGTGGACTCTTCTTTTTGGATAACGGCAAGTTCATCCCCTAGATGCTCGACAACTTGCAATTGCTTGTTGATTGCCGGATTTTTCCCATAGGGTTTAAACATCTCCCCAAGCCGGTTGTCCAGCTGTTTCTCTAATTCATAAATATTGCTTGAGCCGGTCAATCCGATACTGAGCAATACATCACCAAGATTTTCTTCCTGCATTTGTTTAATTGCGTTCAAATCAAGAGCGGAAAAAGAGAATATAGCTTGATAGGTAGCTAGATTCATTCCTTGAAGCCGTTCTTTTAACCAAGTTTCGTCATAGGTATCGCCAGAAGAAGTGAAGCATACTGCTTTCCCGTTATGTTTATCATCGAAGCGTTCAATCGTGTAAGTACCGACTTTTGGATCTGCAATAACTAATTGTCCACCTAATTTGCTGCTCATCTTCGGTTGGTAAAACTTCCGCTCTTTCGGCTGCATCCCAAATAACATAAACAATATAAATTGATGGAGCGTTGATTTGCCCGACTCATTTTCCCCGTAAATAAAAAGTGGACTGGCATTAAAATCAAATTCCTTATCGACCCATTTTCCAAAACCAAATAACTTGGCACGAACAAATCTCATCGCCCTCCCCCTCTCAACAGTTGGTCGAACAGACTGGACCGTGCTGTTTCTTTCCATTCTGATACTTCTTCTTGGGATGGAAGTTCCAAAAATTTCCGGGCTTGACGGTGCTGATAAAGTTGTTCTAAATACTCCATTCCAGAGTTCCTTTCAAAAGTTCGCTGGAGTTCACCGATAAAATGCTCCCCATCCTGAGTTTCCCTTAACTCAAACATTTCTTGTATATCTAGCTGCACATGAAAAATATAGCGCCAATTCGGATTCGTAGTGAAAGATTCATTTATTATTTCCACAATATCTTCCAGTTGCCCGTCCGTTTGCCAATTTCGTAATGTTGATTCGTTCGCTTGAAGTGTAAGGTCGATGAGCTGCGGCTTGCTTGTTTTCATTGTTTTAAGTTTCTCCGTCAGGATCGTTTCAAGCTGATAGGCTGCCTCACATTCGGACACATCAACCGTGAGCGGGACAAACAAAATTCGATTTAGCGGGATAAATTCGAGGGTCGTTTGACTTTCTGTTAACTGTACGAGATAACATCCCTTCTCCCCAGTTTCCTTGCGGTGTCTGCCTTGAATATTACCTGGGTAGACGATATACGGATCATCTTTTAAAACAGCACGCTTATGTATATGGCCAAGAGCCCAGTAACGGAAGTCTTTTTCCATTAGTTCGGATAACCGGAAAGGTGCATATGTATCATGCTCTTCATTGCCTTGGATGCTCCCATGCAACATCGCGATATGGAATGGCACGGTAGCCTGGTCTTCTATTACATATTCACTTGTTTTATTTTCAATGACTGCACGGTTCTCATAGCTGAAACCGTAAATCTTCGCCATTACTTCTCCATTTTTATAAAAGTCGAGGGCACGCACCTGTTCATCCGGGAAAAGATGAACATTGTCTGGATAAGTGACTTGGTGAATATTCCCATTCAGGAAATCATGGTTCCCATAACTTAAAAACACTTCAATTTCTTGTTCCTTCAATTGCTCAAAGGCTTTTTTTAACCGGATTTGCGCTTTCAAACTTTGCTTTTCATTATCAAAAAGGTCACCAGTAATTAAAACGAAATCGACCCTATTTTCAATAGCAGCACGAACAAGCTCAAGCAGTGCTTGGAAGGTGCTCTCCTTAATTTCCTCAAATAATTCAGCAGGCATATCCATTAAACCTTTAAACGGGCTATCAAGATGCAAATCAGCCGCATGAATAAACGTTACTTCACGATCCATTTCCCTACCTCCGTCCAGCATCATACCTCTATTTTAACAGAGCACCAATAAGAATGCACGTTCTATTCGCGGGACATGGGGTCAGAGCCAATGTCCCAGTTTAGATATTATTTTTCTTTTTTCGAGAGGCGGATTGCTTTTGTGAAGTCTTTGAGGGAGCCTGTTCTTCCGTACATGAGTACGCCGCCTTTATATACTCGTGCTCCTATTAGACCAAGGATAATGATCGAGATGATTAATATCACAATGGATAAGCCGATTTCCCAAATTGGCAGACTCAGCATCCCAATTCGCAAAATCATGACCATTGGAGTAAAGAACGGAATAAAGGATGAGATCGTTACGATTGTTGATTCCGGAGCTCCCAGTCCAAATATGGCAACAAGAAATGCAATAACAATAAGAATAATCATCGGCATGATCAACTGACCAACATCTTCCGACCGACTTACGAGTGAACCGAGCATCGCTGCCAAGGTTGCGTATAACATATAGCCAAGTAAAAAGAAAATAATTGCATAAATAATCAGATCAACCGGAATTTCAACTAACCCGACCTCATCAAGGAAACTTCCGGCGAGTTCCTCTTTCCTGCTGCTAATGAGCGTGTAACCAACACCGACTAGCAACAAGATCTGTGTTAAACCAACTAACGCAACTCCAAATATTTTGGCAAACATATGGCTCACCGGTGAGGCACTTGAGATTAGAATCTCCATTACTCGAGATGATTTCTCATTCGCAACGTCTTGGGCAATCATTTGACCGTACAAGATGACAACCATATACATAAAGAAAACCATGACATAGACAATGCCTTGTGCTTGGAACATTTCCTCCAATGTTTTAGCATCCTGGTCGAGCGCCACCGATTCAAAATTCACCGGAGCGTAAATCTCTTGAATCGCTTGTTCATCAAAGCCAGCTTGCTCAATCGATAGCGCAACTTTTATCTGTTGCAATTGCTCCTCTAAGACGGATTGCGTGAACGAATCGGTAATATTATTCGCATAATAGGTCGCTTCTGGCCTGCCCTCTTCATTCATTTGCATAACGACGAGAGCGGCAAATTCCTCTTCTTCGACAGCTGCTTTCCCCGCATCCTCCGAGTCGTCGTAAGGAATCAGCTCCAATGAATCGTTTGCCGCCTCGACACTTTGCTTATACGGCTCAAACAGTGTATCCGAATGGTCGATGACAGCAATTTTGTCCTTTTCATCTTCGCCACCTACAAAAAAGTCTGCAATCGTTTGAAAGTTAGCCGCAGCAACAACGAGTAGCAGCATAAGGGCTGTCGTAATAATAAAAGTTTTTGATTTCAACTTTTCCAAATATGTATGGCCTAAAATAACCCAAAATTTATTCATATGACGAACCCACCTTTTCTATAAAGATGTCATTTAACGATGGCTCTTCCAACTCAAACTTGCGGATGAATCCTTTACCTTGTAATTCCTTAAAAATATCTTGTGACACAGCCTCATTTAAAATCTGTAAGTCACAACCTTCATTCATCCTTCGATACTTTACAACTCCTGGAAATTCCCTTAAAAAGTCAAGTGGAAAATCGCCATGAATTCGTAAATTTTTCTTGCCAAATGATCGTTTAATTTCGCGTAACGATCCTTGAACGACTGGTCTTCCTTTTTGTAAAATGCAAAGGAATTGGCACAACTCTTCTACATGTGACATCTGATGGGACGAGAATACGATCGTCGTTCCTTGTTCTTTCAAATCCAAGACAGCTTCTTTCAACATTTCTACATTAATTGGATCCAGCCCAGAGAATGGCTCGTCTAAAATAAGCAATTCCGGGCGATGGATAACCGCTGAGATGAATTGAATCTTCTGCTGGTTCCCTTTCGAAAGCTCCTCTATTTTCTTATTCATATATTCCGGTACTTTAAAACGCTCTAACCATTTTTCAAGCTCTTGCAGAATTGCTTTCTTCTCCATTCCACGAAGCCTTGCTAAATACACGAGTTGGTTTTTCACAGTTAATTTCGGGTAAAGTCCACGTTCTTCCGGTAAATACCCAATCAGATTACTCGTCTCATAATCAATCGCTTTCCCGTTCCACGTTATTTTTCCCTCCGTCTTATCTAATAATCCAAGCAACATTCGGAACGTCGTTGTTTTCCCCGCACCATTTCCCCCAAGAAATCCGAATATCTCTTCTTTCGGTATTCTTAAATTCAATTGATCGACGGCAGTAAATTCACCAAATCGTTTCGTAACATGATCAATAATTAGTGCCATTCTTCCATCCCCTCCCTTTCTAATACTACGGCTTTCCTTAGTAAATGGTTTCGTTTATTTTTCGACCGCAATTATTTTCGCATAATTTCGAGTTATGAATTATAATGGAAGCAAGAAACAGAGAGGAGCATTACATATGAGAGAATACTTTCTGACCGTATTCAATCCAGACGGGGAAAAATTGCTCGATGAAGCATTTACAGCAGACAATGATGAACAGGCAAAGAAAATTGGTGAAGAAAAACTTGCGGAACATAATTATTCCGAGCACACTCACCGTTGCGTCACCCCCGAAGCGAAACTAATCTTATTCCACCGCTAGTATCAAAGGGGTAGAGGGCGTTGCTACCACTAGAAATTCATTTTTATTTTATAGTTTCCTACCCATATAAAAAACTCACAGATATTATTTCTGTGAGTTTTTTATATGCTTACTGTTCATCTTGATTAAAGCCATAAACTTCCTCTAATGGTTTTGTAATAATCGAGCTAATATCGCCGATAATAACATTTAAACGCTGCTCTTCTTCCATAAGTTTAGCGATTGTCGGATTATCCTGAACAAGCTCAACTACATTCCGGGCTTTTTCTACTTCTTCATCTGTAATATCCAAGCCTTGCATTTGTTTCTCCTGTAAATTCAACTGGGTATCCCGGAAACTTTCAAACATTTGCTTAGACTCCGGATCGTTCATTACTGCTTCATAAGCTGATTTTAAGTTTTGGAAATCAGTGCTTTCTCGAATTGCTTTTTCCAAATGATAAGCATGATCATAAATATTTGACATCATAAAGCCTCCCAAAAGTAAGATAGCCTTACTATATCAAATGAATTGGAGAATGTATACCATGAACTTATGTAAGATTTCTAAAATGGAAGTGGGCAAGCATCACTGCCTGCCCACTATTTATTTGCTTTTGTTATTGTCCGCCACCACTAAGCTGTTGCTGCGCAGTACGAACTAGACGTTTTGTAATTTCTCCACCAACGGAACCGTTAGCACGAGAAGTTGTGTCTGCTCCTAGATTAACACCAAACTCTTGAGCAATTTCAACTTTCATTTGATCAAGTGCTTGTTGTACACCAGGAACTACTAATTGGTTTGAGTTATTGTTAGCCATTGGACTTTCACCTCCTTCTGTAATCCTATTGTCAGCTAAAACAACTAAACTTATGACAAAAATTCACTGGTAAAATGTAGCTATGATTCCAGTTCGCTCTAAGCATAAAAAAACGACCCCACTTCATCCTGTGAAGCAGAGCCGTTTCATAAGCATAAAACTTATTTTGGGTGTGTCATTTCTTCCGGTACAACATATTTATCAAATTCTTCTTCCGTTAATAATCCTAATTTAACTGCTGTTTCTTTCAAAGTTGAATTCTCTTCAAAAGCAGTCTTAGCTATTTTCGCTGCATTTTCATAGCCAATATGCGGGTTTAATGCTGTAACGAGCATCAACGACTCATTTAAATGCTTATCAATTACTTCATGATTTGGCTCGATGCCAATAGCACAACGGTCATTGAATGATACGATACTATCCGCCAACAGCCCGGCAGATTGTAAGAAGTTATAAGCTATCACTGGTTTATAGACATTAAGTTCAAAGTTTCCTTGGCTTGCAGCAAAGCCTACCGCTGCATCATTCCCCATTACTTGAGCAGCGACCATTGTTACTGCTTCGCTTTGGGTCGGGTTCACTTTACCTGGCATAATCGAGCTTCCTGGTTCATTTGATGGAATCGTTATTTCACCGAGACCAGAACGCGGACCGCTTGCGAGCCAGCGCACATCATTTGCAATCTTCATCATATCTGCTGCAAGCGCTTTTAAAGCACCATGTGCAAATACGGTTTCATCATAGCTTGTTAAAGAATGAAATTTATTTTTTGCAGTTACGAAATCTTTCCCTGTATAGTCACTAATTTGTTTTGCAACCCGTTCAGCAAATTCCGGATGGGCATTCAGTCCAGTACCTACTGCTGTTCCGCCAAGTGCCAATTCTTTTAATTCCGGAATACTGCTCTTGATCATACTTTCTACTTTTTCGAGCATTCGATGCCAGCCACTAATTTCCTGCCCTAGTGTCAGTGGTGTTGCATCCTGTAAGTGCGTACGCCCAATTTTTACAATATCAGCAAATGCATCAGCTTTCTCTTTCAATGTCTTTTTCAGTACATCTACAGCCGGTAATACATGATCCTCAAGCTTTAAAACAAAGGCAATATGCATCGCTGTTGGGTATGTATCATTTGAGCTTTGGGATTTGTTAACATCATCATTTGGGTGAAGACGTAAATCACTTCCCTCTTGCTCCAGCCACTCGTTACCGATAAAACTAAGTACCTCATTTACGTTCATATTCGATTGTGTACCGCTTCCAGTTTGCCAGACGACTAATGGAAAGTGTTCATCAACACGACCCGCTAATACTTCATCTGCTGCATATTCAATTGCATCTGCCTTTTTTTCATCTAGAAGCCCGAGTGCACTATTCACTTTAGCTGCACTCTTTTTCAATACAGCAAAAGCTTGAATAATTTCTTTCGGCATCTTTTCTGTACCAATTGGAAAGTTCTGCTTACTTCTTTGTGTTTGTGCTCCCCAGAATTTATCTGCAGGAACCTTAATTTCCCCTATTGTATCTTTCTCCAAACGATAATCCAATTCGAGTTCCTCCCTGTAATATGATGATACCTCCTATATTGTATCAAACTTTTGCCGGAAACTACACTTCTTTACATTCCCGGTTCCTTGAGCGTCAATTGACACAAATTTGTACTACTACGGGGGTGATACGGTGGAATTTTACTATATACTATATAAAAGATAAACGATTACTAATAAAAAGGAGGAAATCACGATGCCAAATATATGGACGCATATTCTCTTTTGTGAAGATGTGATTGATACAGTTGGAAAATTACATCCATTTTCACAGCAGATTGAGAATTATATGAGATTAGGTGCTCAAGGGCCAGATCCTTTTTTCTATTATAACTTTTGGCCGTGGGTAAAGGATGAACCGGTTCATCAAGTAGGCACATCCTTGCATACGAGTCAGTGTGGACCATTCCTCCTCGATATGATTGCAGCCGCTAAAAATAAATCCAAAGAGGTAAAAGCGTTTGTTATCGGCTTTGTCACCCATCATGTACTTGATCGTAATACACACCCATACATCCATTTCCGTGCTGGTTATGAAGGTAATGACCACCAACGATTAGAGATTCAAATCGATACACTGATGATGGATAAATACCATAATTTAAAAACATGGAAAACTCCTGTCTATAAAGAAATTGATATTGGAAGAAAGCTCGACTCCCGGATTACAAGGCTGTTAGCAGCACTAATAAATAAAAACTATCCAAGCTTAAGAAGAGATGATGATACTTATATTCAAAAAGCATACCGGGATATGCTGCTCGCATTAAAAATATTGTCAGATCCTTCTGGCATTAAAAATAAATTACTTGGAAACTTGATCTCCGCTTATTCCCATCAGCCAATTCGTAATAATGTCGATTACTTAAATTTAAAGCATACGACATGGTTCCACCCTGCAACGAAGGAACCATCTAATAAAAGTTTTATTGAACTTTATAATGAAAGCCGTGTGGAAGGTATCGATATTGTAACGGAGGTGTTGAATTACTGGGAAAAAGGGGCTTCCTTTTCCATGGAAAAATTGAAAGACTTAATTGGAAACATTTCCTACGATACAGGAAAACCCCTCGAACTCGGATTGGTAAATAAATATAGCGAACCGATTGTGTAAAACCAAAAAAAGACCGGAAACCGAATCCCAGTCCTTTTGCTTTCATACAGCGAAAGTGCAAGTTCTACTGGAGGTTCGCAGTCCAGACACCTCTCGCTTTCCGCGGGCGGCTGGTGAGCCTCCTCGCAGGCAAGCCTGCTGCGGGGTCTCACCAAGCCTATCCTCCCGCAGGAGTCTCGAGGTGTCTGGACTGCTCCGAGGAAAGGTCGAATTTGAATTACTGTTTAATGTTCTGGAAAAGTATACTCCTTATCGTGATGGAATAATTTCTAATTAAAATAACCATCTTACCAGTTCAGTTACCCGGTGGACGGTGACTCCTGCGGGAAAAGCACGAGTCTGGAGACCCCGCAGGGCGGTAGCCCGAGGAGGCTCCAGCTGTGCCTGCGGAAAGCATCCGTCCACCGGGCAACTGAACGGCGATTAGAGCGCCTTAATTAGTGAAAGAGCAGACACTTACGCTGTATGAAAGTAGCAGTAATTTGATTAGATTATTCGTTCTGATATTTTAGATGTGAAAGTTGTCATTTGGGTTTTACTTCTACTTTGCCTTCCAGTTTTATTTACTGCCCCGCTTCTTGAATGCCTTTGTCTACATCGACAAAGCGTAATAAAATAATCCCCGCGATAAAGAAGAAGATGAGGGAAAGGATGCCATAGCGGCTGTTGCCCGTTATTTGTCCAATGAAAGCAAAGAGGAACGGTCCGAAAATAGCAGCAAATTTGGAAGAAATCCCATAAAAACCGAAGAATTCTGCATGTTTATTTTTCGGAATCATCCGGCCAAAGATAGACCTGCTAAGGGATTGTGCACCACCTTGCACCATTCCAACAGCGATTGCTAAAGCATAGAAATGAAATGCTGAAGTCATAAAGTAGCCAAGAACAGTAATCACCATATACGTGGCAAGTGTAATATATAATGCTCTTTTTGCCGTAATTTTTGATGCGAGCCAGCCGAAGAAAAAGGTAAAGGGGATCCCAACAAACTGTGTAATTAATAACGCAACAATCAGATCATTACCGGCAATTCCGATCTCAGCCCCATAAATCGTCGCCATCCGCATAATTGTAGAAATCCCATCATTATATAACCAAAAGGCAAGCAAGAAAATCAAAACTTGCTTATACTGCCTTATTTGCTTGAATGTATCTCCTACTCGGGAAAATCCAATAGCAATATACGATTTATTCTTTTTTACAATAACCTTCTTCTCTTCTTTAATATTCTTGAATAATGGAATAGAAAATAATAGCCACCAAATACCGACCGAAGCAAAGGATAGTTGGGTCGCGATAACCGTATCTTTTAATCCGAACCAGTGCGGATTCAATATCATTAAAATATTTATTGTGAGGAGAATGCCCCCACCTATGTAACCATAGGCAAATCCACCGGAAGATACCCGGTCCATTTCCTCTTTTTCCGCTACTTCAGGCAGGAAACCATCATAAAATATATTCCCGCCGGAAAAACCAATTGATCCGACGATAAACAGGACGGAGGCAAGTATATAATCGCCTTCTCCTACGAATGCTAATAAAATACTTGCGATTATTCCCATGAAAGCAAAAAATTGCAGGAATTTCTTTTTTGCTGCGGAAAAGTCACTAATTGCGCCTAATATCGGGGCTAGAACTGCTATTATTAGAACTGAAATAGACTGGGAATAACCCCAATAGCTTGTTGCAACTCCCTCATCAAGTCCACTTGCGGCTACGTTTGAATAGTAGACAGGTAGTACTGCTGCCATAATGGTTGTTGCAAATGCGGAGTTACCAAAGTCGTACATCATCCAGCTTCTTTGTAATTTCTTTTTATCTTCCACCCAATCGCCCCCCTTTTGCCACAAGCATAGCAAAGACTTTACTAACTCGGGTTTCCCTCAGCAAAAAGTTTACAATCATTTAACCTAAGCTAATGATTGTAAACTTTTACTGTTATTCCCAAAGATATTGTTTATATTGTGCACTTAGTTCTTCAAATGCTTTAATATCGTTCGTTTCCAGGGCGCTGTTAATTGCTTCTTCCAGTTTAGCACGATTGTATTCAAAACATATTACATCCAAATTTAATCTAGCTTGCAAACGGATTTCATAAGGTATTTCTTTTTTAGCTTGGACTGGCTTTCCACTGTATCTGAAAAAATGCAGAGAGACTTTTTCTTTTTTCATGGGAATGGCCCCCTTTACTCTTTCTTTTATTATCCTAAATTTTCCGAATAAAAGCAACATATTTGTTTTGTTTACTACATGAAACTTCCTTCCAGTTAGCCAAGAGTGATAGCTTCGTGCGTTTCTTTTTCTCTGGACCCACACGAATCACATTTGGTAAACTATTGAAACTAGATATATTGGAGGACAGCTTAATGAATCATGCAGATAATTTAAGACTTGCTGAAAAAGGTGCTTGGATAAGCATTATCACATATCTTACACTTTCCATCATTAAATTATGGATCGCAACCTGGGGTAACTCACTTGCCTTACGCGCAGATGGTTTAAATAATACGACGGACGTCATTGCATCGATTGCGGTACTTGTTGGTTTACGTATTTCCCAAAAACCGCCAGATGAAAACCACCGTTATGGACATTACCGTGCGGAGACGGTTGCCTCTCTTTTTGCAGCATTTATTATGATGTTTATTGGGATTCAAGTAATTTATGACACAGTAAGGAAATTTATAACCTTTGAGGTGGAGGAACCGAGCATGCTTACTGCCTGGACAGCATTAGGGTCCGCCGTCATCATGCTGTTTGTTTTCCTTTATAATTTGAGATTGTCGCAACGATTAAACAGCCAAGCATTATTTACTGTTGCCCAGGATAACCGGTCAGATGCGCTTGTTAGTATTGGGGCATTTATCGGAATTATGGGAGCACAGTTCGGCATCTACTGGCTAGACCCACTCACTGGGACACTAGTTGGATTAATCATATGCAAGACTGCTTTTGATATTTTCAAGGATGCAACATTAACACTAACCGATGCATTTGATGAGGAAGAATTAGCACTGATTAAAAAGACGATTGCGAATGTATCAGAGGTAGAGAGGGTTGTGGATGTGAAGGGCAGGATCCATGGCAGTCAGGCATTACTTGAATTGACAATTCTTGTTGACGCCGATTTAACCGTGGAACATAGCCATAAAATCACAGAAAGAATTGAGAAATACTTAGCAAAAAAACATGGAGTCACCCATGCTCATATTCATCTTGAACCATTTTATGAAGGTTTAAAGGAGGACTCTGCAGAAAATCAACGCTCCTAAAATGCTTAACAAAAAGAGACTACCCTTTTCTCTGAGTAGTCTCTTTTCATTTTCTTAATTATTCTTTATCCTGATCCGTCAAGATTAGCGGACCATCCTTTGTAATAACGATTTGATGTTCGTATTGTGCGGAGCGACTTTGATCAACAGTGCGGGCGGTCCAATTATTGGAATCCATCTTACTCTCCCAAGCACCCTCGTTAATCATCGGTTCGATCGTAATGACCATTCCTTCTTTCAGACGTAAACCTTTATTCGGTAATCCGAAATGAGGAACATTTGGATCTTCATGGATTGTTGGTCCAATACCGTGTCCTGTAAAATCGCGGACAACAGAGAAGCCTTCACCTTCCGCATACGTTTGGATTGCATGTCCTATATCACCAATCCGATTTCCAACTTGAGCTTGTTCTATCCCTTTATAAAGAGATTTCTTTGTGACATCCATTAATCGAAGTCCTGCTTCATCAACATTCCCAACAGCATATGTCCAGGCAGAATCAGCAAGTCCACCGTTTAAGTTAACAACCATATCAATCGTTACAATATCTCCATCCTCTAATTTCTCTTCCCGCGGGAAGCCATGACAGATTTCATCATTAAGGGATGCACAAGTTGCATACGGATAGCCATTATAACCCTTTTGCTCTGGAGTTGCTCCATGTTTCCTCATAAACTCCTCCGCAAAAGCATCTATCTCCATCGTAGTAATTCCCGGTTTAATCATTTTTGCTATTTCCTTGTGACATTGTACAAGTATATCCGCTGCCGCTTGCATTTGAGCAATTTCACGAGCGCTTTTTCTAGTTATCATTTTAAGCCTACCTTTCCAATTTTCTATCTTAATTAAGTTCCCATTTATTTTAAAGTTAGAAGGAGCAAATTTAGTTTCCATTCTCCAGTCTACCATAATTTTAATGATCTTTCAGTTCAGACGAAAGAGTTGGTGTGTATGAACAACCAATACCATGTGAAAACCGCATGCATCCTTTTGAATACATACGGCTTTTTTGTACCTTCATTTATACAATTTCAGTTAACAATAATATCCTCCACACCCGTACCTAGGTCCACTGTATGCTGTTCCGATGATGATTAGCAGGATAAATAGTACAACAAGCAGTGCGAATCCTCCTGATGTGAATCTGCCATCTACTCCTCGGCATTCTTTTTTGCTCATAGCATTCCCTCCCTATATTCTAGACTACAATAATGTATGCATGCCTATAGAATATGGGAGGGCGAATGACTAATTTTTTTCAGTCCCTATGTTCAGATATAATCATTAATATAATAAATCTCACCGTTCCTCACATCTTCGTCCGTAATAATATCGATAAGGACACCGGCCACGAGATCGGCTTGCCTTAATGAGTTGTTTGCTTTATAGTCTTTAAACTTTTCAATTTCAGCGAACTGCTCCTTCGTGGCTGAACGGATTTCCGTTTGCATGTCTGTATCCATAATTCCAGGACTGAATGCAATAATACGATTACCTGTCTTCAATTCTTCTTGCTCAAGGGCAACTGTTCTCGTGTACATGTTCAGACTTGCTTTTGTTGAGCAATAGGCACTCCAGCCAAAAATTGGATTCTCAGCGGCTCCAGAGCTCACGTTTGCAATAACGAGCGGTATTTCGAGTTCCTTTTGCTTTTTTAAAAAATAATTCGTAAGGACCATTGGAGCAATCGAGTTGATCATCACGTGGTCAATCAGTTCCTTACTCTTTAAATGCTGCGACTGATCAATCGGGTGAACAACTCCGGCGTTATTTAATATAAAGATCGTTTCAATTTCCTGTTCCGCATTTCTCACCTTTATCTCTTCATCGATAAGTCGGGCCGTTTCTTCGAGTTGTGGAATATCGGATACATCACAAGCAAAATGCTGATAAAACTGATTGTTTTCTTTAGCAGTTGTCGGTAAGCGCCTATTCTCCGACCGGGAAATGCCGATCACATCTATCCCCGATTCCAAAAGAAGATTTGCAAGTGAAGCTCCTAGACCTCTGGAAACTCCTGTAATAATTGCAAGTTTCGCCAACTTTATTCCCCCTTATAAAAAACAATTCCTTATTGTTCTTTCACTTTCCGCCAATAGTACACAAGTGTTTCCATCCCTTTATCAAAACTATCGAGCGGGAAGCTTTCATTTGGTGAATGGAGACGGTCCTCTGGTGTCCCGAAACCAAGTAAAACAATTGGCATACCATAGATTGCGTCAATCCATTCTACAACTGGAATAGAGCCGCCCATGCGAACGTATACAGTTTCTTTTCCAAATGCTTCTGTATAACTTTCAGCAGCTTTCTGAATGAGCGGGTGATCTGGCGCTACCTTATATGCTTTCGATGAAAGTTTTTCCTTCTTCACTTCCACCGTTACCCCACTTGGTGCATGTTTATATACATGGTCCTCAAGTAATTGCTGAATCTTCTCCGGATCCTGACCTGGAACAAGTCGACATGTGATTTTCGCGGTAGCATCCGTTGGAATAATCGTTTTCGTTCCTTCTCCCTGATAACCACCATACATCCCATTCACTTCAAATGTCGGGCGTCCCATCGTATGCTCCTCAGGTGTATAACCTTTTTCAGAAACCGTTTTAGGAATTCCAGTTGACTCTACAAAGTCTTCACTAGGTGCTTTTTTAATTAGTTCCCGTTCTTCTTGTGTCAATGGTTCGACGTCATCGTAAAAACCATCTACTGTAATTACTTCGCCTTCATTCTTCATTGATGCCAGTATATGACTAAGAGCCATGATCGGGTTCCGAACCGCTCCCCCGTACATCCCAGAATGCAAGTCATGATCTGGTCCAGTCACTGTTATTTCAATCCCAGTAAAGCCTTTCAGACCGTAAAGAATTGTTGGCTGATTTTTCGCAATCATTCCGGAATCTGAAATTACAGCAAAATCAGCTTGGAATTTCGCTTTTTGTTCCTGTAGGATCTCATAAAGATTCTCACTGCCAATTTCCTCTTCGCCTTCGATACATACTTTAATGTTTACCGGTAGCACTCCTTCTGTTTTCAAATAAGCTTCGAAAACAGCAAGATGCATGAAAACTTGTCCTTTATCATCACTTGAGCCACGGGCATAAAGCCTACCGTCACGAACTTCCGGCTGAAATGGGTCACTTTTCCACTGTTCAATCGGATCAACCGGTTGAACATCATAATGTCCGTAAAAAAGAACAGTCGGTGCATCGGACCCTGCTCCGTTATACTCACCATAGACTAGTGGGTGACCGGAAGTTTTCTGTTTTATAACCTGTTCAAAGTTTAGTTCCTCCAAGTAATCGACTAAGAAGTCTGCCGCTTTTTCCACATCTTGTTTATATGTAGAGTCTGTGCTTACACTTGGAATCGATAAAAAATCGTTCAATTTCTTAAGTAAGGCTTCCCTGTTTTCTTTTAAGTATTGAATTACCTTTTCGCTCATTTCATTTTCCTCCTTTAAAGGGTGGCAGGTGTGAGCATTTGGGCAAATGCTCACACCGTGATCTTGATTTAAAATACTTCATGCCATTCATTTCTTTTTTCCAGCATTTTTTCTGCGATTTCTTTTGCGCCTTCTAGGCTGTGGCTTGCTGCCCAGCCGCATTGGACTTCGTTACATGCTGGTACTTCGTCAGCTTTCAAGACGTCTTTCAATGTTTTTTCCATGACATCCATAACTTTTTCATCTGTCGTGTTATTAATAATTGATAAGTAAAAACCTGTTTGGCATCCCATTGGGCTTAAATCAAGCACGTTTGGCTCATGGTTTCTTATATTTTCTGCCATGAGATGCTCTAGGGAATGAAGCCCGGGCATATCCATATGTTCCTTATTTGGTTGTTTAAACCGGATATCATATTTATAAACTTTATCGCCTTTTTCCCCTTTTGTTACGCCTGCGAGTCGGATATATGGTGCCTTTACCTGCGTATGATCGAGATTAAAGCTTTCTACATTCATTTTCTTTACCATTCATATCTCTCCCTCTGCAATCTTGTATCTTAAATCATACACTAAAAACGCAGTATCTAAAAGCAATTCAATAGTAATTCACATAACCTTCGAATTACTTACATACAGCGTAAGTGTCTAGCTCTTTCAGTTTTTTGGCGTTCTAATTACCGTTCAGTTGCCCGGCGGACGGCTGCTTTCCACGGGCACGGCCTCAGCCTCCTCGGAAGAAAACCGCTTCCTGCGGGGTCTTCGGACTCGTGCTTTTCCCGTAGGAGTCACCGTCCGCCGGGCAACTGAACTGGTAAAGAGCGTTATTATTAATGGAAACTAACCCACCACTATGATAAACGATCTAATTTCTAAAAATGAAAAATAGTGTTCCAAATCAGGCTTTCCCTCGGAGCAGTCCAGACACCTCGAGACTCCTGCAGGAGGAAAGGCATAGGCGAGACCCCGCAGGGCGGTAGCCCGAGGAGGCTCACCAGCCGCCTGCGGAAAGCGAGAGGTGTCTGGACTGCGGACCCCGAGACGATAGCTGCACTTACGCTGTATGTAATCAAAAAAAGCATGCTAATTCAATGATCAGCATGCTTCTTGTTTATTTTATCGTCCGGCATTTTCAGGGAAGAGCCTGTCTAACATTGTGCCGATTTGATCAAAGAACCCGCCGATAGGGCGTCCTTGGTTCAAATCATCAGCATAGTTCGTAGTTAAATCAAGAAAATCGGGATTCGTTGAAACATAAACATTATCTATATCTTCGTCAACAGAACGGACGATATCACCAATTTTATCTTTAATTTCATCTGATAATTCATCATTATCATATCCGTTATTCTGGTTACGATTCTCCGTACGGTTTTCACGATCAATATCCAAATCTGCCGCAACATAAGCATTATTCCTCATCGTAAGGACATAAGCATTGTCAATCTCATCAATTTCATTCGTAATTTTATCTGCAGCTTCTTCAGCTATTTCATACCGGGATTCACCATCGTTTCCATCATTCCTGCGGTTATCATCTCCAATCCCGTTATCATCCCTACCCCAGTTATAGTTATCGTCTGTAACTCGGTTTTCATCATTTCTAGCCAAGTTATCGTCTCTACCCCGGTTATCCCTGTTCTGATTCCTATCCGCATTGCGCTCCATCACATAGTCCCTATCATCATTAGCGATTCCGTCACCAGTATTTCGATACGTTGTTGGATTAACGTTTGGATTATTTGTTCCTCGCTCTGCATTATTTCCGCCTTGACATGCTATTAGAGCTAGGACGAGCACAGCAAATATACTTAACAATTTCCACTTCATTCGTAAATTACCTCCTTAACTATTTGCCCTTAGTATGTTTCGTACGAATGAGTTTATTCTGGATTTCGGTCATCCTTTTTTTGGTACGGAGACCATATTTGTAGGTGGGAGGTAAGAGTGGAACTGGGAACAATACAACTAACTGCTAAAGAGTTAGGAGGAGAGAGATGATTCCTGATTATGATAAAGCATTGTATTATACACTTTGGGGACAATGGGATGAATTGTTAGTTTTGATGGTTCGTACAAATGACGACTTTTTATCAAAGAAAATTGAACATTTTTTAAATGCTTACCACTACTCTTTGGATGAGGATAAAATTATGCATTCACATGATCAATTGCTGTATTATCTCGATCATGCGATGCGCAATAATGAGGATGCTACGATTTATTTAGAGGTATAAAAATACAATTAGTCCAAATACTTGCTTTAGAGTGTTTGGACTTTTTTAATATTCCTTATTTAATTTCTTTATTTGGAAAGGTTCTTCAGGGATTGTATCTGTAAAGTAGAACGAATGGATCTTATCCATTTTTTCTTCATCGATTTTAATTGTTTCCAGCAGTTCTTCCTCATCAGACTGAATAAGTGTCGCGAATTCCTCATTCATTGATATGTCGTTTTCCATGGCACGCTCTCTTACTTCACCTGGTACACGGAAAGCGGTGTATTGCCAATCGGTATTTTCTGTTTGGAAGTATTCTTTAATATTATTTGTTATTTCCATTTTTTCATCCGTTGTATAGCTAACCCCAATAAGAACTTCTTTTCTTTCAAACGTATCACAGCTGCCAAGTATTTCAGATAGTACTTCTTGGAAATTTCTATGTTCCAATCCATTCAACTGTGAGACAAGACCTTCTGCATCTTGGTTAAGTGCAGTGATGTCAAGAACACTTAGATTCTCATCAACCTTCAGCTCGATACTCGGATTAATATCAATATTTACGTAAGCGTATGTATGATCTTCATTAACAAAATACAGCATAGAGAACAAACTCAGAATTAAGATAAGGCATAAAGAAATAAGCTTTACGTTCCAGCGTTTCCTTTTCCGGGAACGGACCTTTGATATATACCTGTTAAAATAAACTTCTTCGCCAACCGAAGTTTTTTCGTCATAAGGGACAGCTTTTTCAAAGGATCCGTCAGCAGTAAGGACAATGACAAAATTCCGATGTTTCTCCATGATGATTCCTTTCCTCACTGCTACCCCTCCTTTATGTACTCCTTTAGATATAAAAAGTTTTCATCAAAGATTATAAACATCGCTAAGATATACTTTCTGTTTCTTTCGAGTGTTTTCTTACTAACAGGTACACGACTTTCCATTTTTTTAATTGGTAGTTTCTTTTTGGTTTTTACATATTCCCTAAGTTCTTCATCTTTTATAAGCATACGGGCAATTTGTACAGATGTTTCTCTCGTATTTCGGTGTTTCGGAGCAATTTCCGTCAATTCAAGGAGAGATAGATTATATTCCTCCAGCTTTTGATGATATTCCAGCGTCTCTTCCCGGCGATTAAGGGCTAACTGCTCATCCTGATATTGTTCAATGACAGCCGAAATCTCAGCAGGATTCTCCATCGTTTCCTCATCATACGTTTGATCGAATGACACGATATGCTGTCGCCTTGCATTATACCGGATATAATCAATAACCTTCCTTGAAACAATTAATTTAGCAAAAGAAAGAAACGACGAACCTTTCGCCGGTGAATATAAAAATATCGCTTCATTAAATGCTGACAACCCAATACTGAATTCATCGTCCCGTAATGGATCAATATACCGTTTGCACACTTGGGATACAATCTTCACCATGAACGGTTGATAGGACTTCAAGAGGTAGTCATGCATTTCTTTATCTCCCTGTTGCACTTGCATTACGATGTCTTCCAGGGGTACCTGATCTGTCTGGTTAGATAATTCCATTGCCAGCACCCCCTGCTACTACTATATATTTCGTTTCTCTGATTACTTTTTTGGGTGTAGTATCTATTTGTTTTAATTCTAGGTAGTTTTTATTCAAAATTATCTTTTTCATGTTTCTCCCACCAGTTTTTTTCTCTTTTTGGAACAATTTTATGACTTATGTATTACTTATCTTACCGTTTTTCTATCTCAAACGGTTTACAGCCCGATTAAAAATGTATTACTTATTCAAATGAGCCAGTTCCCTTGCTGGATAAGAACGAAACATAAGGGCTTTATTCCCGGGAATGGTGGTATTTCGGAGTTGTCCTGTACGGGGAGTTCTTAATAGAACATCTTCTTTACCAGTAGGATATCAAGGTATAAAGCCCTTTTAGGTTTAGGTTCCTGTACTTCTTTTTATTGGAGTGATTTCAATATATCTTCATGACTTGGGTAATTCGTCTTGTCTGCGAATTGCTCAACCGTTTCATCAAGATAGACATCACCTTCATACCAATCAACTGAAGTAATCCGATCAATTGCGTAAGGGTAATAATCTTTAACCATTACATTACTACTTGTTATAATAATATACTTCACATTCCAATCATCATCATATATAAAATTAGCGACTTTACCAAGTTTCCCATTTTTCCCATGGACACGGGCCTGCATGATTTCTTCATAGCTGCGCAGATTATTATCCCGATGCTGCCTTATTAATTCTTCCTCGTCCGCATCGTACACCGGGTTTGCGATTCGCTCATACCATTCTTCTTCGTTACTTCCTACTCTTCCAAGTGGCCGCTTTTCACCACTCAGAATTACATCATCTGGCCAGTAACGGGTCCAGCCAAAATAGTTGAAGAGCTGATTTTCTTTATCCCTCGTTAAATCCGTTCCTTCTGGGACAGGAGGACTGTTTTTAATCGTATTTTTGTCATATTCTACTTCCATTGCTTCCTTCTCTGTATTTACACCGATAAAAATGTCCGGTGGAAGCAGGACTTTCCGTTCAGGCAGCCATTTTCTTGTATCGACAATAACGTAGCGGATCTTCCAATCGTTGTCATCAATATATATGTCTTTAATTTTTCCCATTTCTCCATCTGTTGCGTCGATGTTATAAGTCAACAATAGAGATGTCAAATAATACATACATTTCGCCTCCATTCGGGTTTTTCTTCTAATTGTTTCTTACCCGATAAGGCTGTGGTTAAACTAGTTGACATGATCGTAATAATAGTCGATTGGAACGAATAGACCCACTCTGCCGTGGATATCGTGATTCAATGTTGCAAAGATGACGCCAATCACCTCTCCATTTTCCGTAATAATTGGACTCCCGCTATTCCCCCGGTAAACCGGGGCCTCGATCATTAAAACCGGTTGCTCCCAACTTGATAGCTCTGTAAACCCGATAATCGTTCCTTCATTGGCAATCCCATTAAAGCGGAGCGGGTTACCAATGAAATTAATTTTTTCATTTTCTGAAAAAGTTGTCGCTTCAGCAAGAGTTAGGTGAGGGAGTTCCTCTCCGTCCACTTCCACAACCGCCAAGTCGACATCAGGATAACTTGCAACAACTTCCCCCCGATGAAGCCCATGCTCAGGGAATGCTACTGTAACGAACGTCTCCCCTTCAATGACATGATGGTTGGTGATAATTGTTCCTTTATCATTAATGGAAAAACCAGTACCCTTCCCGTCTGTCGTTTCAATTACAACGACTGCTTTCTTATATTCCTGAATATCCGTTTGCTGGGATAATTTCATTGATGTCTGTAAGAAATCAATTGCCGGAATTGAAAATGTTTGAGGAAGTAACGCAATCACATTAAACAGCATTGCTAAAGCGATTACCCAGAAGACCCACTTTGGAAAAATACTTTTTGCCGGGGCTTCTCTCCGCTCCTTTGCACGCTGCAGTGCCTTTTCTCGCTCCTCTTCCACAAGTTCTAATAATTCTTCTTCATCTATTTCTTCATAAAGATCCGTATCAATAATATTATCAATTTCTTTTTCTTCCCGATCCTTCTTTTCCATCATGCACCCCGCCTATGACACACTCGCTCGTGTTCTGCCTTGCTGCATTTGATACATTTGATAGTATAAACCTTTCGCTTCAATAAGTTTATCATGGTTCCCCTGCTCTTTAACAGCCCCATGGTCAAGGACGAAGATCATATCTGCCTCTTGAATCGTTGATAAACGGTGGGCGATGATAAGCGTTGTCCGGTCCTTTTGCAGAACTTCCAATGCACGCTGAATGATGCTTTCCGTTTCTGTATCCATATTTGCAGTTGCCTCATCTAATATTAAAATCGCTGGATCAAATGCGAGGGCACGGGCAAAGGAAATAAGCTGTCTTTCACCTAAAGAAAAAGTACTGCCATCTTCCGTTACGATTTCATCATATTTTGCTGGCAGTCTTTCAATAAAACTTGCAGCTCCAACTGCTTCCAGTGCTTGGATTGCCTTCTCTCGTGAAATACGGGGATCATTCATTGTCACATTCGTCAGGATTGTTCCCGTAAATAAAAAGGGATCCTGAAGCACAATTCCCATATGACTTCTTACTTGCTGTCTTGACCATTCGATTATCGAATAACCATCAATTGTTATTTCACCTTGGTTCGTATCATAGAAACGGAACAACAAGTTCATAATCGTACTTTTCCCCGAACCTGTATGACCGACGAAGGCCGCTGTCTCGCCAGGCTTTACTTCAAAAGAGATATCTTTTAACACATCATCGACACCGTTATATGAAAAGGTTACCTTATCGAAAACGACATGTCCCCGGTACCGTTGGATACTTTCTGTATTAAGCATTTCTCCCTCATGGTCCATCAGTTCAAATACTCGGTGACCTGCTACCCGCGCTTGCTCTATCAATGGGAGCTGATTCACAATATCTGTCACCGGCTCAAAAAGCCTAGTTATATAATCAACGAAAGCATACAGCATTCCAATCGATAGGACACTTGTTGCATGGAGAGAACCGGAACCGAAATACCAAATAAACCCAACAAAGGTGAGATTACGGAAAACCGTCACTAAGTTATAGGAGGTGAGTGCACTTAATCGGACTAATTTCTTCTGGTACGTATAATGTCTTTCATTTAACTGTTCAAATTCTTCCTGCGTTTGTTTCTCCTGATTAAATGCTTGAATAATCGTCATTCCTTGAATCGCTTCATTAATCTTTCCATTTATATCACTGATCGTCTTGCGAATGACTTTATTATATTTCGTGCCAAAGTATTGATACCCTTTCATCCATAAATAAATGAGCGGAATAACGAGAAGACACATCGCTGCTAGCTTCGCATCAAGAATGAATAAGGCAATAAAAATCCCTGCCATATAAACGAGGCTGGAAACAACGATGGATAATACCCGTTCATATAAATCACGGATTGCCTCTGTATCATTTGTTATTCGTGCAACAATCGTTCCTGCTGGTCGATCGACAAAGTAATTGATCGGAAGCCGTTGTATATGACTAAATAAGTCCATACGCATTTTTTTAATAATTTGATTGGAAGCTTGTTGCAACAAGTAAGTTTCAAAGAATTGAAAGACACCTGCTAAAAGTAACAGCACCATATAAAGAGCGAGTAAGAGAATGATTGGACGTTGCTCCGGATAAAAGAAGGCGTATGATTCACTAAAGTTCAGTCGCGTTGCCTCATATTCTGCCGTTTCCTCACCGAGTTCAATTGCAATTACTCCATCATTTGTAATATCTCTTGTTCCCTGTAGCGGCACTTCGTTTTCAATAAGATAATAGGAAATACCGATTTGCATTACCGTAAGTGGTTCCCCAACAATATTATCGTCCGTGTCCAGGCGGTCGACCCGTTTATATAACTTATCATTATACCTAATTGTATAGCGGTCTTTCTCCTCTGTTACCTCCTGCCAGTATCCTTCCACCCCTAGAATATGATCGTCGATTACAGTTTTTGCAATCAACGGACCGGCAAGTTCCAACGTAACAGCAATTGCAAGACAGATTAAGCCAATCAAGATACCTTTTTTATAATGCAATGCATAGCGGAAGAGACGCCTTTCTGTTGAAGGCTTTTTCATCGTACTCACACCTCCGTTCCTTCCAGTTGTTGCTGTTCGTACTGGTGCTTATACCAGCCATTATTTTTCATCAATTCTTCATGATTCCCCTCTTCAACAATTCGGCCTTGTTCAAGAACGATTATATGATCAGCATGTGTAACAGCCGACAGACGGTGCGCAGCAATGAACGTTGTTTTATTTTTTTCTTTCGTTCCGTAAATTTTTAATAATCATCGCTTCCGTCTTGCCGTCAACTGCAGATAAGGAATCGTCAAGGATTAATATTTCCGGTTCTTTAATAAAGGCTCTAGCAAGTGCAACCCGTTGCTTCTGGCCACCGGAAAGCGTAATTCCACTTTCTCCGACTTCTGTATCAAGTCCATTCGGAAGCTGCTTCAAATCATTCAAGAAATAGGCAAGATCTAAAGCTCGATAAATTTCCTCGTCGGTTGCTGCTGATTTACCAAACTGAATATTTTCCCGGATTGTTTTTGAAAACATCATTTGATCTTGTGGAACATAACCAATCCAACTGCGAAGATTGGCTAAGTTCAATTTATCAATCTGGATCCCAGATAAAGTAATTTTACCTTTCATACCAGGGTACTGGCGGAGCATGAGTTTGAAAAAGGTTGTCTTCCCTGCACCAGTCTTACCAACTACACCAATTGTTGCACCTTTAGGTACGTGTAAATTAATATCTTGCAGTTGATTATAATTCGTATCCGGATAAGAAAAGCTGACCTGTTCAAAATCAAGCTGAGAAATACTACTTAGTTCCTGAGCTGCTTCCGGGTTCGTTACATCCGCTTTATAATTCAATGTAGCATCTACTCGGTCGAGGGAAGCATTTCCTCGCTGCAAAATATTAATCAGCTCGCCTACCGCAAACATTGGCCAAATAAGCATTCCAAGATATACGTTAAAAGTCACTAGATCGCCAAATGTCAACTGATTTTCAAAAACAAGAAATGCACCATAACCTAACCCGATCGTATAAGATAGACCGACTAAAATTTTCATCGTTGGTTCGAATAATGCGTCGATTTTTGTCACTGCCATATTTTTGAGATAGACATCTTCTGTCATTCTGCCGAACCGTTGCAGCTCTTGTTCCTCTTGAACAAATGCCCGGATGACCCGTACTCCACGAACCGATTCAAGCACGTCATTATTCATCTCGCCAAAAGCTGCTTGGGCTTTCATAAACCGCGCATGAATTGCTGCACCATATTTATTCATGATAAATGCCATTACTGGTAATGGTAGTAATGCTGCCAATGTCAGCTTCCAACTGATTGTAAATCCCATCATTGCAATAATCATCAACATGAAAATACTCGAATCAACTAACGTCAACACACCGAATCCTGCCGTTTGACTTATCGCTTTCAGATCATTTGTCGCCTGGGCCATCAAGTCACCTGTCCGATACTTTCCAAAGAAAGTCGGCGTCATTTTTAAAAAGTGTATCATCAATTTCGTCCGCATCCACTTTTCGAGAATCACTGCCCCACCAAACAATGTGTAGTCCCATAAGAAAGAAATCGTATAATGGGCAGTTAATAAAACGATAATGATAAGGATAATCGACTGGAGCAACTCCATTGTCAATGTATTGAATTGAATCTGATCAATGGTAAATCCAATTACTTTCGGCGGGATTAATCCGATTGCACTTGCGGTACATAAAGCAATAATTGCAAAACTATATCGCTTCCAATAATGTTTAAAGAACCAACTCAGTTTTTTAAAGACACCAAACATCCCTTCACCTTCTCCAATTTTAATAAATCTCCTAATTACTTCATTCAGCGTAAGTGTGTGCAACCTTCTCCTGGAGGTCCGCAGTCCAGACACCTCTCGCTTTCCGCAGGCGGCTGGTGAGCCTCCTCGTACGCTTTGCGTACTGCGGGGTCTCACCTATGCCTTTCCTCCTGCAGGAGTCTCGAGGTGTCTGGACTGCTCCGAGGGGAAAGTCGAATTTGGAACACTATTTTTCATTTTAGGAATAGAACGCTGATCTTAGGGTGATAGTTTCCATTCATAATAATCATCCCTACCAGTTCAGTTTCCCGGAGGACGGTGACTCCTGCGGGAAAGCGGAGACGATGAGACCCCGCAGGAAGTGCTTTTCTTCCGAGGAGGCTCAGCGCGGAGCCCGCGGAAAGCATCCGTCCTCCGGGAAACTGAACGGCGGTTAGAGAGCCAGTCTGGAGAACGCGCAAAATACTTACGCTGAATGAAAGTAAACATAATAAAAAAACACACGGATGGTTGGTGATTCGTGTGTATCGGGGTAACGGAAGTGGAAGAATATTTCTGATTCCGTAATAAGTATAGTATCTTAATTTTTAATAGTCAATCTATTTTTATTCTGTTATGATAACACTCTAATGCGGCATAGTTTTAGGCACAAAAAAAAGAATATCTCAAACTCCTTGAGTTATTCCAAAATATACTTATATCGGATGTTGGTAATTTATTCTCTATTTACTACGCGTTGCTGTCGTTCTTTCCCAAAGTTGATCATTCGTTCCACTTTTTCAAAACTCACTTCTGTGGCTACAGATATATCCTTTATGGAGACAAAAGGGTTTTTCTTGATGAAATTCCAAACTTGTTCGCTTTCCTTAAGGCATGTCTGGCACAACATAAAAGGACTGTTATCCATAGATTCCTGGCATAATCGGCAATTTCGAACAATTTCTCTCATCATCTTTCACCCCTTATTTAGTTTTCTAGTTCATCATACCCCATTATTTTAAATAATACAAGCATTATTTTAGAATTTTGCAAAAAATGATACTTCTGTATTACTTAGATCCCATACTAACTACTCATGAATTTTATGTCTTTTATTTATTTTGTCGAATTTCGGGTGTATATTAAAATGGACAACTGGATAATAAAACTACCATCCCAGTTGCCCATTTTTTATCTTTTCTCTACTTCCTTAATAATTTCAATCACACGGTCGCGGGTCGTTCCCGGTTCAAATTGCTTCATCTTATCATGAATGACGGGTGCTGTTTTTACAAGTTGAAGTAATTCCTCCGTCAATTTATCTGGGGTTAGTTCTTCTTCTTGAAGTACGCGGGCAAATCCTTTTTCTTTAAACGATCTTGCATTGACAATTTGGTCTCCTCGGCTTGCTTCAAGCGATAATGGGACAAGTAACATCGGAATACGGAGTGCTAAGAATTCATATATTGCATTGGATCCTGCACGCGAAAGAACAAAGTTAGTCGCTGCAAAGATATCACGTAATTCTCCATGGACATATTCAAATTGTGCATAGCCCAAGGCATCAATTGTTGAATCGACTTTCCCCCGACCGCAAATATGAATAATTTCAAATTGCTGCAACAATTCCTGTAAATTAATTCGCACTGCTTCATTAATAATTTCCGAACCGCCGCTTCCTCCCATGATAAGCAAGACTGGTTTTTCTCCTTTTAATCCAGTGAACTTCAGGCCTTTTTGTCTATTACCAGTAAAGAGTTCTTCTCTAATGACCGCACCAACATATTCCCGTTTTTGTTCCGGAAGAAATTCAAGTGTTTCTTCAAAAGTAGAAAGTACCTTCTTCGCAAATGGTATCGATAATTTGTTGGCAAGACCTGGTGTGTAATCCGACTCATGAATAACAGCTGGAACACCGCGCAGTTTAGCGGCAATTACGACAGGAACAGAGACAAAACCACCTTTCGAAAAAATGACGGACGGTTTTCGTTTGCCGATAATCCCGTAAGCTTGCATTGTTCCTTTTAATACTTTAAACGGATCTTTGAAGTTTTCTATCGACATATAGCGTCTTAACTTCCCCGTTGAGATTGGATGGTACGTTACACCTTCCAATGGTTCAATTAAATCCCGTTCGATTCCTTCATAAGAACCGATATAATCAATCTCCCAACCAGCCTGTTGATATACTGGGATAAGGGCTAAATTCACAATCACATGACCGGCAGTTCCCCCACCGGTGAAAAGAATGCGTTTATCATTCTCCATCTAACGCTCTCCCTCTCTTTATTAGAAAACTTGGTTATCACCAAGTCTTTCGGTGACAACCTTAGTTGCACTTATGCAGTAAAAAGATTTATACTTATCTTTCCGCCATAATGCCATATCCTTCAATTAGTTTATATGAAATAGCAGTAAAAAGGAAGGATAAAGTGAAACTTCATTCAGCGGGGAATTCCTTACCTCCCCACTGAATGTTAATTGAACAGAATCAGGGATTTACGGACTGTATATCCCCCACCTTCACATCTTGGGCTTCTCTCTTGTCTAGAAGTAGGGGTATTACAGACCGTTAATACGTGATAAAGTGAAACTTCATTCAGCGGGGTATCCTTCCCTCCCCACTGAATGTTAGTTGAACAGAATCAGGTATTTACGGACTGTTTACCCCCTTCACATATTGGGTTTCCCTCATGTTTAGAGATGGGGTATTACAGACCGTTAATACGTGATAAAAGCAAAAGCGAATCTATCAGGGAGAGTCCCTAATAGATTCGCTTTTAAAAATTTCAATTAACCTATTAACCTTCAAGCAATAAATCGTATGGATCTTCTAGCATTTGTTTAATACGGACAAGGAACTGTACTGCATCTTTACCATCCACAATACGGTGATCATAAGAAAGTGCCAAGTACATCATCGGGCGGACTTCAATCGTATCATCAGGCATAACAACTGCGCGTTTTACAATGTTATGCATACCGAGAATTCCTACTTGCGGTGCGTTCAGAATCGGAGTCGATAACATCGATCCAAAGATACCACCGTTTGTAATGGAGAATGTTCCTCCTTGCAGGTCGGATAAGGATAGTTTGTTTTCCCTTGCCTTTATACCAAGGTTCATGATCTCTCGCTCTACTCCCGCGAAGTCCAGACGATCTGCGTCACGGACAACTGGAACGACGAGTCCTTCTTCTGTTGATACTGCAATCCCGATATCATAGAATTTCTTAATAACTAATTCATTATCTTGAATTTCTGCATTGAGCAATGGGAATTCTTTAAGTGCACCGACAACAGCTTTCGTGAAGAAGGACATGAAGCCAAGTTTTACTCCATTCTTCTCAAGGAATTTATCCTTCCGTTCCGCACGCAATTTCATAATTGCCGACATGTCGATTTCATTAAATGTTGTAAGCATCGCCGCTTCCTGCTGAACATTTACAAGGTTTCTTGCAATCGTTTGACGACGGCGGGTCATCTTCACGCGCTCAACTGGCTTCGTAAACTCCGTCTTCTCTTGTTTTGGTGCTGCTTCTGCTTGTTTTTGCGCTTTTTCTGCCGCTGCAATTTGTTGTTGTGCTGCCCGCTCCACATCTTCTGGACGAACACGTCCTAGCGGATCAACTGGAGAAATTGAACTTAAGTCAATATTTAATTCACGCGCACGTTTTCTTGCTGCTGGTGTTGCAATTACGCCGTTTGTACCTGCTTCTTCTGACTCCACCACTTCTGGTGCTGCATCAGTTTCTTCTTTGGCAGCGGGCGCTTCTTCTTTCACAGGAGCTTTTTCCTGTTTCGGCTCTGATGTGCTTGTTGCACCTGCTTCTGCATTTTCATCAAGCTTGCCAACAACGTCCCCTACCGTTACATCTTCGCCTTCTGGTGTTAGTATTTCTGTAATAACTCCGGTAAACTCCGAATTAACCTCAACGTTTACTTTATCTGTTTCAAGTTCAATGAGCGGGTCGCCCTTTTCTACCTTTTCCCCCTCTTTAACTAGCCATTCTGCGATTGTACCATCTGTGATTGATTCAGCTAATTCTGGTATCTTGATATCTTGCACCAGTAACTCCTCCTTAGTTTTGTGTTAATGCCTGGTTAATAATCTTGCTTTGTGCTGCCTTGTGGAAGCTAGGAACTCCTCCTGCTGGTGCAGCTCTCCTAGGTCGGCTAATTACACGTAATGTTTGATCATCTTTCAACAGATCCCGTAAATAATCGTCTACGAAATCCCATGCCCCCATGTTTCTTGGTTCCTCTTGTACCCATACAATTTCTTTCACGTTTGGTAATCTATCTAATTCGGCTTTCAGGTCTTTCTGTGGGAATGGATAAAGCTGTTCGACTCGTAAGATTTGGAGCCAATCATAATTCTCTTTCGACTCGGACATCTCTTCTTCAATATCGACCATTACTTTACCGCTTCCGATTAGAAGACGTGTAGCTTTTTCACGATTCGGCTCAAAATTCGGTTGCTGGCGCAGCGGCATGAATTTACCTTCTGAGAACTCTTTCGCCTCTGCTCCCATTCTAGGATTTCGAATCATACTACTCTTCGGTGTCATCATCACTAATGGCCTAGCTTCATTACGGCCTCTTAGAGCAGCTTGTCTGCGTAAAATATGGAATAACTGTGCGGATGATGTGACATTTGCAATAATCCAGTTATTCTCTGCAGCAGATTGAAGGAAGCGCTCCAGCCTTGCACTTGAGTGCTCCGGTCCCTGTCCTTCATAACCATGCGGAAGAAGCATGACCATATTGGACTTTTCTCCCCATTTCGCTCTTGCGGAAGAAATGAACTGATCAAAAATGACTTGCCCAACGTTCGCGAAATCTCCAAACTGAGCTTCCCAGATAACTAGTGTATCAGGTGAATAGACACTATAACCATATTCGAATCCGAGAACTGCAGCCTCTGAAAGTGGACTGTTACGCACATCAAACGAAGCCTTCGCATCCTTTAAGCCATGGATTGGGCTATATTTTTCGTTTGTATTAACATCATGCAGGACAATATGACGATGCGCAAAGGTTCCTCGTTCCGTATCCTGTCCGGTAATACGAATCGGAATACCATCATGGACAATGGAAGCAAATGCCAGCGCTTCTCCTGCACCCCAGTCGAGTACATTCCCATCTTCAAGCATTTTTGCACGACGGCTTAAAACTCGTTCCGTTTTTCTAAAGCCAGTGAAGCCTTCTGGACGTTCCAGCAATTGTGTGTTTAGTTCCTTCAATACGTCCTCGTCCACTTTTGTCTCATGGCCATCCAGCCCATTCAACAGATATTCTGGCATCGTTGGTGGTTCTGGTGTACCGATTTCCGTTTCACTCATGTTGCTGTATATTCCGTATAACTCATTATAGATTTCTTTCTGTAATTTCTCATATTCACCTTGCTCAATCGTTCCTCTTTCCTCCAGACGTTCAGCAAAGATTTTTGCCACTGGCGGATGATTATCAATTTCTTTATATAATTTCGGTTGGGTTGTCCGCGGTTCGTCCATTTCGTTATGACCGTGGCGACGGTAACCAACGAGATCAATAAGAAAGTCTTTCTTAAACTTCTGACGATATTTCCAAGCAATTTTAACCGCAGAAATACAAGATATCGGATCATCCGCATTCACACGGATAACCGGCACTTCAAATCCTTTCGCCAAGTCACTTGCATAACGTGTCGAGCGTCCATCTTCCCTATCTGTTGTATAACCGACTAGGTTGTTCGCAATAATATGCAAGCTTCCTCCCGTATTATATCCCGGTAGGTTGGATAAGTTGAGCGTCTCTGCAACGACACCTTCTCCAATGAAAGCTGCATCCCCGTGAATAAGTACTGCGACCGCTTTATTCGAATCCCTTTTCGGGTATCCTTTTTCCGAACGATCATCTTGTGCGGCACGTGCAAATCCTTCGACTACCGGATTAACAAACTCCAAATGGGATGGATTATGCGCTAATGTAATTTTCGTTTTTACTTCTTTATCGCTCGGATATGCTTTCGTTGCTCCGTAGTGATATTTCACATCATCCGTCCAGCCATAGCTAATGGATTGAGAGCCTTCTGAAGGCATTAATTCCTTATCGGATGAATAATTGAATTCCGAAAAAATCTTATCATATGGCTTACCAAGTACTTTCGCCAGGACAGCGAGTCTACCACGGTGAGCCATTCCCATCATGATATTTTCAATGCTTTCCTGTGTCGCATAATTCACGATTTCATCAATCATCGGCACCATCACTTCAAGCCCTTCAATGGAGAAACGCTTTTGTCCGACAAACGTTCTGGAAAGGAAGTTTTCGAACCCTTCCACATCAACGAGACGTTTCAATAATCGTTTTCTTTCATCGTCTGTCGGTTCAACCCTCGCATTTCCGGATTCTATTAAATTGATAAACCATTCTCTCTCTTCATGATTGTTAACATGCTCATATTCAAATGTAATCGTTCCTGTATAATATTTCTTTAAACGTTCAATAACTTCCAAACCATTATCCACACCAGCTGGTGCTTTATCCCATAACCATTTAGCCGGAATCGCTTTTAAATCTTCATCTGTTAAATCATACGTGCTCGAATCTAAAAATTTATCACCTTCACCTTTATAGCCGCCGACAGGATAAATATCAGCTTCAGTATGCCCATAACGACGAATAGCCTCAACATATTTCAAAGCTGAGGTGATTTTTTTCATATCTACGTCATTTACTGCTTCGGTTCCTGCCTGTGCCGCAGTACCGCTATCTCCGTTATACAGCCATGAAGGTGCTCCATATGTATTGAAAATTTCTTGAAGTGAAGCTTCTACTGCTTCACTGTTCTCCTTATACAATTCGTATTGTTCTTCGATATACCCCCTGTTTGGTCCGTAAATCTGTCGCCAAAATTGTTGTGCAGATTCCCCATTTTGTATCACTTTTGATACCCCCATTGAAGTAATATTGCCCGTCCTTGTAAACGGTTAATATTTTTGTAAGGACGGTTATGCATCCCACCTATAAATATACATGAAAATAATGCGACTTACAACGATTCAACCTTAAAAAAACAGAATAGAATCAATGATAACCCTTACATTCCACTAGTAACTTAAAAGCAGGTGATATCTGACAATTTAGGTTGGTAGTTCACAATTCAAGTTGATTCCGTTATAATAAAATCATATAATAATTATTGTGTCAGGGTCATATAGCTGAAGGAGGACTTTTCAATGAAATTAGCATTAATTATGGGAGTTGTCATTACATTCCTCGTTTCCTGTTTCACATCTGGTTATGAAGCAAAACCAGGAGTACCTAGAAATAATCAGTAACTTAAAAAACCGTCATCGATTTTTAGATGGCGGTTTTTTCATATTTAGACTAATCCTCGGAATTGCTGTTGTCTTAGCGCTTCATAAATAATGATTGCCGCTGTGTTCGACAAATTGAGTGAACGCACTTTATCATTCATATGGATCCGAAGACAACGGTCTTCTTTGCCTGCAATTAACTCTTTTGGTATACCGGTCGATTCCCTGCCGAACACAAAGAAAATATCCTTTGTTGTATTGCTAAAATCGTAATCCGTATAATGTTTCGTACCAAAGTTCTCGATATAATAAAATTCAGCCTCTGGATAGATTTCAAATAGCTCTTCAATCGATTGATGTTCAGCAACATCCAGGTGCTTCCAATAATCAAGCCCAGCCCGGCGCAACATTTTATCATCTGTCGAAAATCCAAGCGGATGCACAAGATGCAACTTCGTATCGGTTGCGAGACACGTTCTCCCTATATTACCTGTATTTGCAGGAATCTCTGGTTGGTATAATACGACATGTAAACTCACTTTTCTATCTCCTTAATTTCTAAAACTTGTTCAACTTTTTCATTATAGCACGCTACTCTCCAATCCGGAAAAATTTATATTGAATATTCGGTGTCCAAGCAGCCGAATCCTCATAAGTCCAGTAGCGATTTCTGCTGTTATTCGTATGGGCATTCACAAGCGGCATGCCATTTGCATCCTTATTTACAACAATCGTATTATGATCCCAGCGCCCGTCGCCCTCAAAATCATAACAGATCACATCCCCTAGCAGCAGCTCTTCCGGGCTTTGTAACTCCTTACCCTTAAGTCCCGATGTCGAGCCACTTAAATACCAGCGCAGCGAATGAGCAACCGCCCAACTGAAGCTCCAACTATTGCCTGTATACCACCAACCACGTTCTCGCACTGGGGCACCGCGCATCGGGGCTCCTCCGGCAAGCAAGCACTGAGAAATATAGTTCGTGCAGTCATCTTCAAATACACGGAAATCTGGATTATGGCTATTCCACCAACGTTCAGCATAGCGGACCGCTTCTCTTCTGTCATAGACAAAGTCCTGTCTCACGCCACCTGAATCTTCCAACAATGAATTCGGATTTTCTCTCGCTGGCTGCTCCCTTGGAATTTCCTCATGTTTTATTATTTTTCCATTTTTTAGTTCCACACGATAAGAGATAAGCTGTTCTTCCAAATGATAATGCTCTTTTTGTTTTATTAAAAAACTAATATGGAGCAAATATTCCTGCAAGGTTTTATCATCGAATCGAAGTTTACGAAACAGTTCACCTCTCCCACTAACTTTAACGATACTTGCCTTTTCCCTTTCCCATAAAGCAAGTTTTCGCTGCCACCATTCTGGCTGTTCTGTTTCATTCGAAAAGACTCCAAGCCAATATTCCTTAAGTGAATACATAAAAATCGCCCCCATTAAAGTATATGGGAGCATGCTTGTACCTATTTCTATCACTGTTTATCACGTATTAACGGTCTGTAAATCCCCAACCTCTAAACAAGAGGGAAAAACAAAATGTTAAGGTAGGGCTATACAGTCCATAAATATCTGATTCTGTTCAACTAACATTCAGTGGGGGTATGGATGCCCACTGAATGAAGTTTAACTTTATGCTCGCAATCCGAATTCTAGACCTTTTTCCATTTCATAAAGTACTTGTTCATCTTCTTCCGTCTGCATTGCCTCCCTGATCGCTTCGTGGGCTTCACGCGTTGCAATTTTACCGAGAGACCATGCAGCTGTTCCACGAATCACTGGTCGTGGGTCCTCTTTCATTACGATCGTTATTTCTTCAACGGCCGTTTTATCTTTATAATGGGCAAGGGCAAGCAGTGCATTCCGCTGGAGTGGTTTCTTGCCACGCCAGGCTCCAGATAAATGACCAAACTTTTCCTTGAATTCTCTGTTGGAGATTCGTAGCATTGGTTTTAGTTTCGGCTTCGCGATTTCCGGGTCCGGTTCTAATTCCGGATGGATATGGAAATCGACTCCTTTATTCCAAGGACAGACTTGCTGACAAGTATCACAACCGTAAATCCGGTTCCCGATTTTATCCCGGAAAGGTTCTGGTAAAAAATCTTTCGTTTGGGTAAGGAACGCAATACAGCGCTGAGCGTTCAGCTGTCCACCCTGAATGAGCGCCCCTGTCGGGCAAGCATCCATACAGATTGTACAATCTCCGCAGCTATCTGTGACCGGCTCATCCGGTATGAATGGCAGATTTGTGATTACTTCACCAAGGTAAACGAAGGAACCAAACTCTTTCGTAATAATGGATGTGTTCTTTCCACTGAAACCAATGCCTGCTCGTTCTGCGACTGCTCGGTCGGAAAGTTCCCCAGTATCGACCATCACCTTCGTATTTGCCTCTGGAACCTTCTCTCGAATAAATTCAACAAGCTTTTCCAACCGGTCGCGAAGTACAACATGGTAGTCTACACCCCAAGATGCTCGTGCAAAGATTCCTCGTCTTTCTTCTCTTGTACCGCGGATTTGATTTTTAATTCGGCTCGGGTAAGCAATTGCGATAGAGATGATCGACTGGGCTTCTGGAAGCAGGCGTGTGGGTTCAGTCCGTTCTTCTATCGTGCCTTTTTCAAATCCGGATTGGTAATTTAGCTCTTGCTGCCGGCGCAACCTTTCTCGGAGTTCACTGAACACATCGGCAGAAGCAAATCCTATCTTATCAATCCCAATTTCCTTGCTATATTCAATAATTTCCTGTTTCAATTCATCTATCCTCACAACGACCACCTCCTTCATCTCATAATAGTTCTCTTATTTTATCACGTATTAACGGTCTATAATACCCCATCTCTAAACAGAAAGGAAACCAATATGTGGAAGATGGGGATATACAGTCCGTAAATACCTGATTCTGTTCAACTAACATTCAGTGGGGCTAAGGCCCCCCACTGAATGAAGTTTCACTTTATCACGTATTAACGGTCTGTAATACCCCCACTTAATGTTTTCACTTTATCATTGAAACAATGCTCATTTCAACACATTGAATAGATGTTGCATATTGTAAAAATCCTTCTTGCAATCCACAGCACCCATTAAATATTACAACATAAAAACGCAGCGCCTCGAAACCATTGCATTTACGAGACACTGCGTTAATCACATATGTATGGAGCGGGTGAAGGGAATCGAACCCTCATCATCAGCTTGGAAGGCTGAGGTTTTACCACTAAACTACACCCGCAAACAAGATTCATTTTTTAACGACAAATATTATTATAACAACAATGTAAAAATAAATCAAGTTAAATTTTATTTTAAGTTAACCTTTTCATCTAATCGGCATAAAATAATTATAGAAATTCGATTAAATTATTTCATTTTATTTAGATGGAACCATTTACATTTAAAAGTAAAACCGATAGACTAGGAATAAATTTGTAATACAGAAGGGTGAGTTTTCCGATGACTGTCTATCCAATCGTATTTGCACAAGGTTCTTTTATGCATAAAGATAAATTAAATTATCCCTTTGAAGAAAGAGGTTTGCAATTTGGGGATGGAGTATATGAAGTAATTCGAATTTATCAAGGGAAATATTATCTCCTTAATGAACATATCGATCGGCTTTATCGTTCCCTCTCTGAAATTAAATTAAGTTTTCCGTATAATAGGAAAGACTTTATTCACACACTTGAAGAGCTGCTTAAAAAAAATGAAATGAAAACAGATGGAAAAGTATATTTACAGGTTACGCGCGGATCAGCTCCAAGAGACCATGTTTTTCCAGACAATATTACACCGAATGTCTATGCGTATCTCGAACCAGCGAAACGAAATGTGGAATTGATGAAGCATGGTGTTCCCGTTATTACAATGCCGGATATCCGTTGGAGTCATTGCCATATTAAAAGCTTGAATCTTTTACCAAATTTAATGGCTAAACAGGAAGCGAAAGAACAAGGTTGTTTTGAAGCGATTCTTCATAAGGACGGTACCGTAACGGAATGTAGTGCTTCAAACGTATATTTTGTAAAAAATGGTAAGATCTATACTCATCCAGCAACGAACGCCATCCTTCATGGATGTGTCCGTTTGGCAGTGGAGCGCTTTGCTGATGAGTTGGGGATTCCTTTTATTGAAGAAGCTTACCATGTAGGCGATATTAAAGATGCCGATGAGGTTTTCCTATCAAGTAGTACAAACGAAATCACACCGATTATTAATGTGGATGGTCACACGATTCATAATGGTTCCTCGGGGCCAATTACGAAGCAGATTCAACATGCGTATGCCGTCGATGCCGGTATTGAACCAGTGAGCCAGCCGATGCAGGAGCAATAAAAACATCAGAATGAAGATCTACAGCTTTTCCTATTTGGGAAAGCTGTATTTTTATTAGGATTCACTCATCTTTCCAATTGATTCGAAATACGAAATAGTTTACGACAATCTTACATTATTAGAAAAAGTCAGCTTCTTAAGACTTCCGCTGTCCGATCGAACAGGGATAACAACTCTTCATTACGTTTAAGCACAATTCTTACACTTCCATTTTAAGAGAAAAATAATTCGCTAAAATATTTTTGAATGATTAAAAAGAAACCCCAACCCATAATTCCAAATAAAATAGCTACTGATAGATGAACAGAATGTTTAAGTGCCTAGCTTTACTGTTATTTGGATCACCGATTATTTTTCCCATTATTCCACAAACATATCTGTTACTTCTAAAGAAATTACGAAGACGGTGTAATAAACGATCCTTGACAATGTTCAAAAATCCATATTCCGACAGCTAGTCTTATGAGGAAGCGGAAAATTCATCAAAAGTGATAAGCAGGGTGCAATTCAAAATGTATTGGAATACTTTTACAGTAACTACATGGTTACTTACGATTATGGAGAGGTTAGTTTACTGGAAGAAGGCTTTTCACGCACTTCATATTGTAGCGAAAATATTATAAAGTAATTGAGACAAGATATGAATCGGATAGTTCTGAAAACAAACGATTAATAGTGCGTGTGGTTGATCAATTAACTAAACACTATGATCCAGTTTTTCCGAGGTATGCTAAAAAACTACAAAAACTAGTTTATAGTAAAGAGAAGAAGTAGGTATTTCCCAGTTATGCTACGGTATATCGTCAATCCTTTTAACCCAGTTGTAATTCTTTCTTGAGAGGCTTTATCTAATTTAGTGATGAATTTAACTGCAGATTTATGATAAATCAACTTGTAGTCCGAATTCACGCTTTGCATCTGTATCCTTCTTCGCTTTCTAACTGCTTAACTTCTTCTTTAGTCAACGATTCATTATCACTTTCTAATTCATCAATCTTTTGCCATGGTTTGGGCTTTTGTTTCTTCGAGCGTTCAATCAAAAATTCTATAAAATCAAGGGTTGCTTTCTTATCTTCATTGCTTAAGGAATCCAGCATTCGATATAAATCTTCCTTATGAATAGCCATTTCTTCCACCACCTTTATTTCAAGCATACTCTTATTTATACTATAACCATTTTCAACAACAGTTTAACCATTTACAGATTATATCTATGCCAATTGTAACAATGAAGCAAAATCAACCTGATAATAAAAGACGTCATTAACTATTGGTTGATACAAAATAAAATGCCACTTATAGATGAACAGAATATTTAAAAACCATATAAATTATCAACAGCATTGCAATTGTTGTGCTGGAATCCCTGCTATTATCACCCTGCCTGTGAATTCATTAATCGGCTTTGCAGATTCTCCTTGTACAGATAACTAAATTATAATGAATATGATGGTTAATAGTAAAGTTGCTATAATCCCATCATATATCGGAAATCGGATATTAGGCAATATTCTCATTAAAAGTGTTGAACTTAATATTAGAATTATTCTTTAATTCTATGATATAATAGCGGCACAATATAATATAGGAGCTGATAATGATTGGAAACAACCGCATTTATCCTCGAAAGAAAACCCTCATACACCGACCACGACCGCCTATTTAAAGAAGTCATTCAAGTCTTTTTTCAAGATTTCATGGAAGCCTTTTTTCCCGAAGTGTATGAGCATATCAACTTTTCTACTGTAAGTTTTCTAGATCAAGAGGTTTTCACCGATATCTTAAAAGGTGAAAAACGACGCATTGATATACTTGCAGAAGTAAAAATTAAAGGAGAGGACACGATTATCCTTATCCATGTCGAGCCACAATCATACTATCAAGAGGAATTTAACGAACGTATGTTTATCTACAATACCCGTCTCTACGAAAAATACCGCAAACCGATTCTACCGATTGCTGTTTTCAGTTATAATGAAAAGAAGGAACTGCCTACACAGTTTAGTATCGATCTACCAACCATCCGCATCATTGACTTTCACTTTCAACAACTTCATTTAATTAATAAAAACTGGCGTAAGTATATTAAGATGACAAATCCGATTGTAGCAGCATTCTTAAGTAAGATGAACTATACGGAAAAAGAACGTATACAAGTGAAATTAGAATTTCTCCGCATGGTCTCTCGAATGGAATTAGACCCTGCGAAAATGGAATTAATCTATGGATTTTTCGAAACCTATTTAAAGCTAAACGAGAAGGAGGAAAAGCAAATGCATGAGGAAATTAACAAGCTTCCACGTGAGGAAGCGGATCGTGTGTTAGAGTTGCCAAATACTTATCGGGATCAGGGAAGAGCGGAAGGAATAGCACAAGAACGAAAACATATTGCTTTAAATATGCTTAAAAAAGGGATGTCAGACGAAGAAATTGCCAATATAATTGGTATAACCGTAAGTAGAGTTAGACAGTGGAGAAAAGAGCTACAGTAGTTAAAGGATTATTAATAAATTTAAGGCGTGTAAAAAGAGGATAGATGCCTTTGCATCCTATCCTCTTATCGTCGTGTTATTTAGTTTTTCACTTTTCATTCATAACTTCTACAAATTGCTTGAGAAATTCATTAATCTCTTCTGTCGTGGTTGTAAGCGGCGGTAATATCCGTAAAACATGCTCGCCTGCGGATAATGCAAGTACATTTTTCTCCCTAAGAGCAGTAATGTACGTTCCCGCTCCTTTTTCCATTTCAAGGCCTATAAGTAGGCCTTTTCCTTTTACTTGTTTAATTTCCGGATATATTTCTTTCAACTCATTTAACTTGCTGAAGAAATATTCACTTAACATTTGCACATGCTCAGATATTTTATCTGTTAGCATCGTCTTTACCGTCGCATAACCCGCCGTAGCTGCAAGTGGATTTCCACCAAAGGTACTGCCATGCGTTCCTGGTGTGAACGTTGCTGCCACTTTGTCCTTCGCCAGCACTGCACCGATCGGAAAACCAGAACCAAGCCCTTTCGCTAGCGTAATGACATCCGGCTCAATCCCAAATTGTTCGTAAGCAAAGAGTGTGCCGGTTCTTCCCATTCCCGTCTGAATTTCATCCAGCATGAGTAGAATATCGTTTTCCTTACAGATTGCTGCAAGTTCTGTCACCCAAGCCTGCTGAACGGGATTCACTCCACCTTCTCCTTGGACAAGTTCAAGGAGAACAGCAGTTGTTCTGCCATTATGAATTTCTTGCAGTGCTTCTATATCATTATAGGGCAAGTAACGGAAACCTGGCGCAATCGGTGTAAAGCCCTTATGAATCTTTTCCTGCGCCGTTGCTGCAAGTGTCGTCCCTGTTCTTCCATGAAAAGATTGTTTGAAGGTGACAATTTCCGTCCGTTCTACATTCCCCTGATCTTTCGCATACTTCTTCGCTAATTTGATCGCTGCTTCATTCGCTTCTGCTCCACTATTAGAGAAAAATGCAGCGTCAAAAATACTATTCTCTGTTAAGATGGTTGCGAGCTTTTCTTGAATCGGAATATGATAGAGATTCGATACATGCCACAATGTATCCAGTTGTTCCTGTAACGCTGCTTGCACTTGAGCTGGAACATGACCGAGGTTACATGTGGCGATACCTGAAGTATAGTCCAAATATTTCTCTCCTGAATCACTCCAGACGTAGCTTCCCTTCCCTTTTACAATCGTTAATGGAAAGCGCCCGTACGTATTCATTACGGCAGACTTTGTTGTTTTGCTTAATGTATTAGACATGCTGGACCTCCCCGATCACAATCTTAGTCCCGACACGTTTCCCTGCAATATAGGATTTTAAATCTTCAGGTGTCAGTCCGTTTAAAATTACGGATTCTTTCACACCGCCGTTAAGTGCCTTTAGAGCGGAATATACTTTCGGAATCATGCCGCCATATATGATTCCCGCTGAAATTTTTGCTTCAATTTCCTTTTTCGTCAGTTGTCGGAGTAATACCTTTTCTCCTTGAATCTCTTCCAATACTCCTGGAATATCACTGATTAAAGCAAGCTTAGCCTGTAAACTTTCTGCTACTGCCGCTGCTGCCGTGTCCCCGTTAATATTGTAATGCTGACCCGATTCATGAATACCGATCGGAGAAACAACCGGGATTCCACCATTTTCAATAATTAACTTGAGCCAATCTTCATTTACTTCTTTCACTTCTCCGACATAGCCTAGCTTCCCTGAAGAATCCTTTGGTATCACTTTTAATAGTGCAGCATCCACTCCACTTAAACCAATTCCCGTACCACCGCTTTGTTGGAGCTTCGATACGATTTGTTTATTCACACTTCCACTTAAAATATGTTCAACTACTTCGAGCACTTCTTTCGTCGTCACTCGCAAGCCATTTACAAATTCACTTTTTACATTCATTTTTGTCAGTGCCTGATTAATTTCCGGTCCCCCACCATGCACGATAACCGGATGGATTTTTCCGCTTCTTTTTAATTGAACAACTGTTTCAAAAAAAGCTGTCGGAAGTTTCTTCAAAATACTGCCGCCAACTTTTAAAACAATAATCTCCATTTTATTTTCTCACCTCACGTTCGATAGGAAGCATTGATTTTCACATAGTCATAGGTTAAGTCACAACCCCATGCCGTTGCTTCCCCCGCCCCATTTTGTAAATCAACATGAATCGTTACCATTTCTTGCTGTAAATATTCTGTTCCCGCTTCTTCATCAAAGTCGATTGGTAAACCATTTTCTACAACTTGTAAATCTCCAAGAGCAATGGAAACTTTATCGACTTCAATCGGCTGTTCACTATAACCGACGGCACAGACAATCCGTCCCCAGTTCGGGTCTGATCCGTAAACAGCAGCTTTTACTAAATTCGAGGAAATGATTGCTTTAGCAATTTCCCCTGCCGCTTTGTCTGTTCCGGCACCTTTCACTTGCACTTCGATAAGTTTCGTTGCCCCTTCCCCGTCTTTTGCAATCTGCTTCGCTAAATCTTGACTAACATATTGCAATCCATTAAGAAATAGATCCCAGTCCGGATGAGATTCATTTAATGTTTGGTTTTTCTGTAATCCATTTGCAAGGACTAGGACCATATCATTTGTACTGCAGTCCCCGTCAACGGTAATCATATTAAAAGATTTATCTGTCACCTGGCGTAAACCTGCCTCAAGGCTTGACAGCTCCACGGCAGCATCGGTTGTAATAAAGGAAAGCATCGTTGCCATATTTGGCGCAATCATCCCAGAACCTTTTGCTGCTCCCGAAATTGTGACCAGCTTCCCGTCAATTTCAACTTCGACTGCTGCGTATTTTGTTACCGTATCTGTCGTCAAAATTGCGGACTCAAACCGTTCTGCACCTTGGTTCTCCGCTTCATCCATCCAATTGATCCCTTTGTATAGCTTTTCCATAGGAAGTTGCACACCGATGATTCCGGTCGAAGCAACAGCAACGTGATCTACTTCGACCCCCTTTTTCTCGGCAACTAACTTTTGGGTTTCTAATGCATTCTTCTCTCCTTGTGGCCCTGTGACCGCATTCGCGTTTGCAGAGTTTACAACAAGAGTCTGAATTTTTCCGGTTTTATCTAAGCTATTTTTTGTCACTTGCAACGGAGCAGCTTTAAATGCGTTTAATGTATAAACGCCCGCCGCTGTCGCTGGTACTTCGGAATGAATCCAGCCGAAATCAAGCTTTGTTTTCCGGAGGCCGGTATGGACGCCCCCCGCCTGAAATCCTTTAGGTGTCGTTACTTTGCCATTTTCCAATATTTTTATTTGTTTTTCCTTTACTGAAGTCATTTGTAAAATC
>NZ_JAXHDC010000025.1:0-48965 GCF_037072045.1 Oceanobacillus sp. MO10714A
AATTCTTTAAATAATAAGAACATTTATTTCGCTCCAAGGTTCTTAATCCTGCCTTCTGTTTTCCAATTCGATCACAGTGACGGGAGGAATAACTACTACCATCTCATTTATATATCAACAAAAATAAGGTACAATCCATATGCGTGATTGCACCTCTATTTCATTTACTTTTTGATTTTTTACGATTCAAAACTAAACTCGTACAGGTTACTTTTATCTTGCTAATAGACCACTAACAAATGGCTGCAACCAGTTATTCCCCTTCATATGAAATGATTCTTTCGTTACTTGCTTCCATTTTAACGGGGTAATGTAAGATGCTCCTTCTCTAAGTTGGCGAACTGGAGCTTCAGCTAGCGTCGAAGCCACATCTAATCCGGAGTTTATTTCAAATTTTTGATCTTCATATAGTCCGGTCTCGACTGCCTTCTGTTCCAGCCTACCAGCACTGGTCATTTGCCAAACGGACCCATTTAATAAAGCATCCTCAAAAATAGTGGTCGCACCTAGCGATTCTTCAAGTGTAATCGCAAGCGTTCCATGGTAGCCTGGTAATAGCTCTGCTTCTATTTCAGTTTCAGCCTCTGCTTCCGTTTCCTCGTCCTCTATATCTTCTTCTAAAGTATCTTCTTGGAAACTCGCAGAAAACGGGTAAATACTTTCTTTTTCCACGTTAAGTTCAGCAGGGGAATCACCAAGCAACTCCACCGTACCTTCTAAAAGAACATCCGTTTCCTCCAGTTGTAAAACAGCATTCATGCCTTCTTCCACTTCCAACCGTTCCGCTTCACTCAAATCACCTGTTGCATGGAGTTCTGTACTTTCAATAACAATCAATGGATTGCTAAGATCTGTTGAGATATGTTTTATTTTCCCTCCGAAAGGACTCTCGTATGTAATCATATCCCCTGTATCCCGAAGTTCTGCCAATTGATTTTCCAATGTCGTCAATTCAATCGTTTTTGCTGCTAATTCTTGTTCTTTCTCCGCGATAAATTGTTCTTTCATCAATTCTGCTTCAACCGGTGACTCTGGAAGCTCAACGAAAATATCTTCCTCGGTAATCAAAACGGAACTCGATGGATTAAAGTCATTCGCAGGAATTTGGTATGCCTTCATTTGAGAAATCGCTTGTTCAGTGGCAGTGATTTCTCCTTGCACACGTTCCAGCTCCTGAAGTAAATCCGATTCGGTTTCATAATAGTTTTCCACACGGAAGGTGAATAAGCTTGAACCCGGTGTCACTTCTTCTCCAACTGACACAAGAAACTGCTGGAAAATTCCTTCCGTCCTGTCAAAGTAAATCTCCTCTTCATCTGCAGCCGCTAAAACAACTGGTTTATACAGCTCCCGCTTTAAATCTGCAGTGACACTTTCCGACCATTTATTCACATAAGAGACCCGATCGACCCGTGCTTCGTCGTCTAAGTAGACAAGCAGTAAATTTACAGCTATAAATACAAGTATTCCTAATTGAATAAAGTGACTTCTCCTCATTCAAACCACCGACCTATCATATAAGAATCAGCGAATGCAATGGTTCCCGCAAGAACCCAACCGAGAACATGGAGCAACAAGATAAATGCCCATAACGTTCGACTTCCGATTTCAGAGAGCGTATGTAAAAACCGGTATTGGAACCAAATAATCCAAAATTGAAACAACGTAATTGCACCAAAGAAATAAATAAACCAATCGATTTCCGTAATATAGGAAGCGATGATTCCAAAGGATAGCGGGGATACAAACCAATCCAGTCCTGCAAATAAGGCAAGAGGAATCCATAGAAGCCTTTCGATCAACATGACCGCAAGCACGACTTGCTGCATGATGACGAGTTTCCCGTACGGTATTTCCGTAATCAAGTAGAAGATCAGACTCGGTATAAAAAGAAGGAACGCGGCAAATAGGGCACCATAGATCATTCGTCCAATGACAAACCATAATTTACTCGTTTCGTATTCCATTGCACCAAGTTCCGCTACTCCTCCCGACAAAATGGAACTGCCGATGCCTAAATAAGCCATCCATCCATAGATAATTATCGTCGCGAGAATCAATAGAGTACTAGTTTTTCTAACGTTGGATAGTTTTTCCGCTTGTCTAATCCGAAAGATATGGTCATAGATTGATGTGAAAAATTTAAACAACTGGACACGATAGAGCATGATTCGACTTCCTTTTTAAGTTTATATGTAGTGACTTACATTTTAACCTATGTACCGAATAATTTCTATGTATTACATTAAAAAACTTGACATTTCGCCAAGCCTTTACGGCGAATGCTTGTTGAACTTATGCAGAAATAAAACTTTCTTTTATAGTAACCAATTCTTTGCATTTTAAATAAACACCCTTATTTGTTTGCCAAACCAACAAAATTAATATATACTTAACATTACATGTAAACGCTTTATAACTCAAGAGAAGCCATGATTAATCTTTAAAACATCTTTACTCGTTTGTTTGAAGTCTATCAATTTCTATTTGTGTTCTACCCCACAGAATTAGAGGATTTGTTATAATAATTACGAGGGATGAAAGCACTTGCATTATCTTAAATAAACATTAAGATATTTACAATTCATGATGTATCATCCAGACGTATGAAGGGGGAACCGAAATGGTTATTGGGGATGGCGCCTATATAAAAAAAATAAACAGGTCGCTGATTTTGCAAAAGATTATTGAACATGAATTTATTTCACGAGCGGAAATTGCTAAGATAACAGGCTTAAATAAAGCAACGATTTCCGTCCAAGTTGCTGATTTATTGAACGAAAAGCTCGTGCAAGAAACACAACAGGAACATAACACAGTCGGCAGGCGTCCGATTATGCTTTCCATTAATGGAAGTGCTGGTTATGTTCTCGGTATCGATCTTGACTTTAAAGAAATTAAATTTCAAATTGCCGATTTACAAGGAAATATAGTGGAAGTCAATACAATGGCGATCCATACAGAAGTGTACGAAGAAGTCCTTTATATTCTTGTTGAAGAAATCCGCAATTACAAGGAAAAGTATTCTACAAGTCATTATGGACTTGTTCAAACGATCATCGGTGTGCACGGTACCGTAAATAACGATGAATGGGTTCAATTCATTCCGAGATTGCAATGGAGCAACAAGGACTTGAAATCAGATATTGAAAGGGAAATCGATATAGATATTTCGATTGAAAATACAGCGAACCTTTCCATTTTTGCTGAAAGAGTTTATAAATATCCTGATAGCGATAACATGCTTGGTATCGTACTGGGTTCGGGGATTGGGGCAGGAATTATTAACGATGGTAAACTTGTAAAGGGAAACGATGGTTATGCTGGAGAAATTGGTCATATGATTATCTCCCCGTTTGGGCAAGAGTGCAGTTGTGGTAACTCGGGCTGTTGGGAACTTTATGCAGCAGAGTCGGTTGTCTTTTCACAGTTGATGGAAAAGCTTGACCGCCCGAACTTAAATTATCATGACATTAAGCAATTACTGGCTGCAGAAGATCCAGAAACTTATGATGTAATGAAGAACTTTATCAGTTATATATCCATTGGATTAAACAATATGATTAATTCCTATAATCCTGAAACATTGATTATTAACAGTGAGTTATTGAAGGTATATCCAAATGCGATTGAAGAGATTGTCGCAAACTTGAAGTCTTCAGTCAGTGTGTATGGCCAAATCGTCTTATCTGACCTCGGAAAAGATGCTAGTGTTTTAGGGGCAAGTGCGCTTGCAATCCAGAACTTTTTTGAAGTCAAAGAAGTGGTCTTCTCCCGGGAGGAAGTTATAGCTTAGTAAGTAAAAGTTGAAATAAAAACGAGTCATTCAAAATGAATTGACTCGTTTTTTTAATTAGAACCAGTTCGTATGGAACGTTCCTTCTTTATCTTTACGCTCGTACGTATGAGCACCAAAGTAGTCGCGTTGTGCTTGGATTAAGTTTGCTGGTAAGTCTTCCGCACGGTAGCTGTCATAGTAAGCAATTGCGCTTGAGAATGTTGGTACTGCAATACCATGCTTAATTGCAAGTGCAACAACTTCACGCAATGCATCTTGATAGCCTTCCACAATCTCTTTGAAATATGGGTCTAGCATTAAGTTCGCTAAGTTTGCATTGTTATCATAAGCATCTTTGATCTTTTGCAAGAAGTCTGCACGGATAATACATCCCCCACGCCAAATCATTGCAATATCACCATACTGAAGGTCCCAATTGTTCTCTTCAGATGCTGCACGCATTTGTGCGAAACCTTGCGCATAGGAAACAATCTTACTCATGTATAGAGCTTTACGTACCTTTTCAATCAATTCCTTGCGGTCACCATCAAACTGGGATGGGGATGGGCCAGACAACACTTTGCTTGCTGCAATACGTTCATCTTTCAAGGAAGAAATGAAGCGAGCAAAGACGGACTCTGTAATAAGTGGTAGTGGAACTCCAAGGTCAAGGGCGTTCTTACTTGTCCATTTACCAGTTCCTTTTTGACCAGCTTTGTCCATAATTACCTCTACTAGCGCTTTGCCTGTTTCGTCATCTTTCTTCTTGAATATGTCTGCAGTGATTTCAATTAAGTAACTGTCAAGTTCGCCTTTGTTCCACTCAGCGAATACTTCACTTAATTCGTCAGCTTCCATGCCAAGAACATGTTTCAGAATGAAGTATGCTTCTCCAATTAATTGCATGTCGCCATATTCAATCCCGTTATGAACCATCTTCACAAAGTGACCTGCTCCATTTGGTCCAATGTACGTAACACATGGGTCGCCTTCAACTTTTGCGGAGATTGCTTCAAAGATAGGTGCAACAAGTTCGTAAGCTTCCTTCTGTCCGCCCGGCATGAGAGATGGACCTTTTAAAGCGCCCTCTTCCCCACCAGATACACCAGTACCAATGAAGTGAATACCTGTTTCGTCCAACATTTTATTACGACGCATTGTATCTTCGTAAAGTGTGTTTCCACCATCGATTAGAATATCGCCTTCTTCTAAATACGGTTGTAATGATTCGATTGTCGCGTCTGTAGCTGGTCCCGCTTGAACCATCAACATGATTTTACGTGGCTTCTCTAGGGAATTTACAAATTCTTCAATTGTTTCTGCGCCAACAAAATTCTTGCCTTTTGCTTCGTTTGCTAAGAATTCCTCTGTTCGTGCGTATGTACGGTTATACACTGCAACGGAATAACCTCTGCTCTCAATATTCATTGCCAGGTTCTTACCCATGACAGCTAAGCCAATTACACCAAATTGTTGTGCCATATTATTCCCATTCCTCTCATAGATTGTGGTTTTTATATTATTATAAATGCTCTATCTAAACATAACTTCCATTAATATAACTGGTATCAAGATTACATCCGGAGCCTAAAGGGAAAACTTAATCTATTTCCCTAAACTACTTAATTAAAAAAATAAAGATTCCTCTCCATCCTTGTCATATCAATTAATTGACTGACTAAACAAATTAAGTATTTCATAATTATATCATATCGGACTAGTACAGGTTTTACAAGTGATAATGCGTGGGAATACATTGTAGAAACTGCGGATTCATCATATAATGATTATAACAAATTACAGGAGCGACTGTGTATGAATAACATTATATTATTTGATGGTGAATGCCACTTTTGCGATGCGAGCGTCCAGTTTATTATTAAAAGAGATCCAAAAGCTGTTTTCTCATTCGCTTCCCTCCAAAGTGCAACAGGAAAACAACTTTTAGCTGCATACAAACTTTCTGAGAACCTCAGCATGGTGCTTATTGTTGACGGGAAAGCCCACCTTAAATCGAGTGCTGCCCTACGGATTGCCAAGGAGTTATCAGGTATTTGTAAATTAGCGTATGCCTTTATCATGATGCCACGTCCAGTTCGGGACTTATTTTATGATGTAGTCGCTCGAAATAGATATAAGTGGTTTGGGAAAAAGGAAAGCTGTGCAATCCCTTCCCCTGAGGTAAGAAAAAGGTTTTTATAAAATTAACGTAAATTAAATCCTATTGGAGCGATGGGAATGCATTCTTGTCTATTTCATTAAACATTCGATTAGAAATTCCCGATCTTCCGGAAACGATAATTCGAGTTCTTTTATTTCTTGTACATTCTTCCAGGCTATCCCATGAATGAGTTGATCAGGATCTTGAATACTTCTAGTACCGCCAATAATTTTTACTAAGAAATAATGGACTTCTGCAGAAATATTATATGCTTCATATTTTCTTTTTTTCACTTTCATTTTTTTGATAATTTCTGTTTTATATCCCGTTTCCTCTTCTATCTCCCTTATACAACAATCTTCAAATGTCTCATTCCGTTCTTTTCCACCAGAAGGTATGGACCATGTTCTTCTCTCGTCAGGCGCACCTTGCAAAACCATCAATAACTCGCTTTTTTCATTTATACAGACGCCAGCGGCTCCTCGCCATTCCTCCATACGAAAGCCCCCTTTAAGATTTGTGATATCATCTCGTATAAAACTTTCTAAGCCCTCTTTATCTTTTATTTACAACAATTCTCTAGCAAGCAACCGATACACATCCAACCGTTTCTCCTGCGAATGCGGGATACTCACAATCATTGCTTCATCAAAGCCATACTGCTCCTGCTGCTCCCTTAACGTTGCTGCCACTTCTTGCGCACTGCCCACAAGGTGCAATTTACGATTATCTTGAATCTTCATCTTATCCACTTCTGTTAATGGATAATCTTTTGCCTCTTCCGGTGTAAGGACTTGTATATTTTTCCCCTTCTCGAAAAGCAGACGCCAAATATCCTGCGGTTTCGCTTCGTATTCTGCTTCTTCTTTCGTTTCCGCAGTCGTCACCATGTAGCAGACATTAATCTCCGGTTTATCCATGAAACCGGAAGGTTCGAAGCTGTTCTTATATATATCAAAAACTTCTTTTTCCATCTCCCCGGTGAAAAACTGTGCATAGGAATACCCAACACCGCTGCGTCCGGCCTGTGTTGCACTATCACCTGTTGAACCGAGTAACCATGCTTCTGGTAAAGTGACTTGATACGGGGAGGCAATCATTCGCTGATATAACGGATCGTCTGGGACCTCGTCGTTGATGAGCTGAAGTGCTGTTTCTAATTTTTCATACATATTATGGACCATCGGCTGCCTTCCTTCTGATAAGGCATAGATAGAATAATTATCGCCCCCAGGAGCTCTTCCTACTCCGAAATCTATTCTCCCTGGAGAAAAAGCACTTAATGTTTTAAACACTTCAGCCATTTTCAATGGAGAATAATGCATCATCATAATACCGCCTGTTCCAATCCGGATGTTTTTTGTCTTTGCGGCTAAATGGGCGACGGTGATTTCCGGTGCGGAACTTGCAAGCGTGTTCGTGTTATGGTGTTCTGCCATCCACATCCGATGGTACCCTAATTCATCCCCTAAGATAGCCAACTCTTCCGCTTTCTTTAAGGCATCAGATGCTCGGTTTCCTTTTGTAATCGGAGCTTGATCCAGTATGCTTAACTTCATTTTATCGATCCCTTTCCAACATTTTTTTAATCTATTGCCTAGTATAATACATCATTTCACGAACACCATTCATCTGCTTGCACAAACAAAGGCGGAAGCGCCCTCGCAGGTTAAAAACGCGATTCGTTTCGCAACACCTGGGACTGCGATTACTCGTCCCACCGAAGGGCGTTTGCATTAGCACATCCAGTAGTCGTAGCAACGTACAAACTGCGCCTCCTAGGATAGGAGGTAGTTCGATGTTATTATTTTTGTTTTATAGTTTCTTATGCACTAAAAATCCTAATGCAGCCACGAAGGCCACCTTAGGATTTCCCTTTTAGTTCACAATATGTTTTTTTATTCTCCGTATATAATTATGACGGATGAAGATAAAGTAAATAATTTGGATCAGTGTGAAGCTCCCAAGAACAAGAACAGAGCTTTCGAGCATACTTGTAGCGAACATGTTCTTTAGTGCCGTTAAAGCAACTGCACCATGGATAACTGCTACGATAATTGGAATAAAGAACAGTAAGGCAAGCTGTGTTGTTAACACTTTCGACAATTCCTTATCCGTCAGTCCGATTTTACTAATCATCGCGAACTTCTGCTGCTCACTTTCTAAATCCGCATACAAGCGGAAATACAAGAAACTACCTGCTGCTACGAAGAATACAACACCAATGAATAAGCCGATAAACAGAACTGTACCGAAAGATTGATTGATAATATACCAATCGTAACCAAGATTACTAAAGGTGAAGTGCTCACCATATCCATTCGTGTCACTTACCCCTAGCTCTTCTAGCAGCTGTTCTCCTATATCCGCTGTCGCTTTCCAATCTTCTACTTGAAAGGCATAGAAGGTTTCCTGCTCAAAGTCAGTGATTGTATCATAAAATGCATCATCAACAATTAAATAATTTTCAAACGTACGAATCAGAGCCGAACCGAATGCTGTTATCTGATTTACTTCATTACCCGCAAATTCAAGCATTCGCTTCCCCTCCACTTCTTTTGGTGGAAGCATTGCACTATGATAATACAGGTAAGCCGCCTCCTGTCCATCTAAGGCAACCTGTTCCTCGCCCCGTCCTGCTGCTTCAGCAATTGCATTAAACTCCGACTCGGAAATAATCCCCGTTAGTGGATTATAGCCATCATCGGCGAGACTTGGAATTGAAACATTTTTTATATGAACAGGCAGTTTCTGATAGGTAATGCCATCAAGTTTATCCTCAATAATTGCAATATGTTCCGTTTCTTGTTCATCCCCATGCTCTGAATAATATTCTACCGCAAAGGGACGTTCATCTAATATATTATTCGTAATCATAAACCGGAAACCGACAAGCGTACCTATCGCAGTAAACGCAACCGTTGATACAATTGCAACAAAGAAAAAGGTGCGCGCATTATCCTTCATCCGGTGCGCCAAATCGGAAAATAATACGAGATTCGTCTTTTTCCAAAACAGCCCTTTTCGTTTTTTCAACCGATTGATCATAAAGACACTTAATTGAGTGAAAAGGAAATAGGTCCCGATAATGACAATAATTGTTACAGGAATCATGGCGAATACGACTTGATCCCCTTTCACTGTTAATGCAACCCCGTAACCAACCGCCAGTAACATAGCAGCTAATAACGAGAGGAGAACAGAAGCTTTCGGTTCTTTCTTCGGAACAGCGCTTCCCTTGATCAAATCGATTAATTTATTTCCTTTCAAGATGAACACCGTAAAGAAGGATATCACAACAAACAGGAGTAAGAATGCACCACAAGTAAGCAAGATCGCTTCCCATGGCATATAAAACGGCAAGGATTCTTTTAACTCAAGCACCGTTTCCGCCGTCATCAGGATGAGCTTCGCGAACACAAGCCCGATTCCCACACCGAAAATCGTTGCAATGAAGCCGATCAACACATTTTCTAAAAAGACCATCCTACGCAATTGCTTATTCGTCATGCCGAGCATAACCATTAAGCCGAATTCCTTCTTTCGTGAATGAAGGAAGGCACTCATCGAAACGAGTACAAAGATGAACGAAAAAACATAAATAATTCCCTCAGCAAAATGCAGACCTACCGTAACGCTCGAATGCACTTCCTTTAATGCCGGGTGAAAGGCAAAAATCGCATAAACAAAGAAAACCATTACTGAAAATAAACTACTAAGGAAATAAGCAGCATAGACCCGTTTATTTCTTAAGACATTATTAAACGCGAATTGACGAAAGGTCACTTGTATCTCCCCCCAACAGCGATAGCACATCAATTATTTTTTGAAAGAAAGCTTGACGGTTATCCCCACGCTGAATCTCGTTATATAGCTTCCCATCCTTAATAAAAACAACCCGCTGCGTGTGACTTGCAGCGATTGGATCATGGGTCACCATCATCATCGTTGTCCGGTCGTTCCGATTAATTTGCTCAAGCATTTCCATTACCGTCCGGGATGCTTTAGAGTCAAGGTTACCTGTTGGCTCGTCGGCGAGCACCATTTTCGGCTGGTGGATAATCGCTCGGGCTATGGCCGTCCGCTGTGCTTGTCCACCGGAGATTTCATAAGTGCGGTTTTTCAAAATTTCCAAGATGCCGAGCTTTTCAGCAACTGCTGCGACACGCTTCTCCATTTCTTTGACCTTTGTTCCTTCAAGCGTAAGTGGCAGCACAATATTTTCCTCCACGGTCAATGTCGACAGCAAATTAAAATCCTGAAATACAAAGCCCAATTCTCGGCGGCGGAACTCTGCCATTTCATTATGTTTCATCTCTAGCGGATTCTTGCCACTGATAAGAATCGAGCCTGAAGTTGGCTGATCAATCGTTGCAACCATATTGAGCAATGTCGACTTCCCGCTTCCCGAAGGACCCATGATTCCAACAAATTCCCCTTCCTCAATAACTAAATCAATATCCTCAAGCGCTTTATGCGCTACTTTTCCATCATATACTTTGCTTACGTTTTGTGTTTTTAAAATTTCCATACTAAAAACCCCTTTCCTTCTACAACTAGTGTAAAAGAAAAGAGGAATTTTAAACATCGGTCTAGCTTTCAATTAGCTTACATTTCTGTAAGGTTTCTTAACTCGGGAATGTTAATTTGACTAATGTCCCTTTTCCAGGCGTAGATTCTATTTCCACAGTATGTCCTAGGTTGTCACATATATCTCGAACTAGCGCAAGTCCCATCCCCGTCGATTCACGATAAATCCTTCCATTTTCACCTGTGAAAAATGGAGCAAATACACGTTTTATATCTGATTTCGGAATACCGACACCATGGTCTTGAATGAATAATTGAACTCCTGCAGCAGTCCTTGCTTCCGAGATATAAATCTTATGTGCTTTCCCTGCCGAATATTTTACAGCGTTCGTAATAAGCTGGTTGATGACAAAGACTAACCATTTCTCATCTGACTCCACACGAACTTCCGAAAGGTCGAGCTCCGGGTAAACCCTGTTCTTAATGAATAGCCGCTTATTATCGCGAATTACTTGTTCCACCGCTCGCTTTAATCCGACCGATTTCACGTGAAAGTCTTGTTCGAACACTTCTAGGCGAGCAGCATATAAAACCATTTCCAATCCCTTTTCAAGCTTATCCGTTTCTTCACGGATACTTAGAATTTGCTCATCTTCATATTCCTGGATAATCAACTCGATGACAGATAATGGTGTCTTCATCTGGTGCACCCATTGATTGATGAATGTCATATGTTCATTTTTCTTACTGTTCGCATGTGCTATTTCGCTAATATATAAACGATGTTGTGTCTTTAAGAGTTCGCTTAGGGCAGCAGAAAGTGGAGCTTCGTCAAGTGTTTCAAACACTTCCTCCAGCCGGGCAATCGGATTTGCCAAGCGTTGGTAAAATTTCCGTAATGTAACGTAACGGTATACTAAATAACCTGTTAGAAAGAGGATGCTTAAAAATAAAAGATAAAAGACGAGTGACACTTCACGAAGGCCGCTTAACCAGAGCACAAGCACCATAACCGTGAGCTGAATAATATTTAAAAAAATAAGCGGAAACTGGTCACGAAAAAATAGTTTCTTCATGAGCCGTGCTCCCAATTCGCTACGAGCCGGTAGCCTGCACCTCGAATCGTTTCAATCGCATCTTGAATCCCTAACTCCTGCAACCTTTTCCGAACGCGAGTGACATTCACATTCAGTGTATTTTCATCAACAAAAGCTTGGTCATCCCACAGCTTTTCGAGGAGTAATTCCCTTGATACAACCCTCGGAGAACGACTCAACAGCATTTCGAGCAAAACAGCTTCTTTCTTTGTTAGAGTAATCACGTTTCCACCTTTCACTAATTCCATCCGTTCCGCGTAAAGAGTAAGCCCGTCCAGCTCAATCTTCCGCTCTTCCACTTTTGGTGCATATTCCCCGTATGCTCTCCGTAAGTTACTCTTAATTTTCGCAACGACGACTTCATAAGCGAATGGTTTCGTAATATAATCATCCCCGCCATTTTCCAGTGCCATGACTTGATCCATCTCCCCTGAACGGGCAGAAATGAATATGATCGGACAGGTTGAAAACTGTCTAATCTGCCTGCACCAGTAGAAACCATCAAAGCTAGGTAAATTAATATCCAATAATACAAGATCCGGTTGAACTTTGTGGAACTCTTCCGTTATTGCATCAAATTGTTCTGCGACTACCGCGTTATAACCATATTTTTGCAAATGGCTCTGCAGGAGTACGGCAATCTTTGGATCATCCTCGATAATTAAGATCTTCGCCATTGGTAACCGTCCTTTTATACATAAGTTATAATCGTTCCTTATAGTATAACGTAAGTCGGACCATTTTTAACATAAGCATTTCAATTGAATAAACGGGAATCGATCTAAGCAATTCAAATTTTGATTCACTCACAGTTTCACTGGATGATATAAATATATTTCTTTCCCTCCAAAGACTAAAACCCTTGGAAATCCCCAAAAATTGGCGCAAATAATGAATTAAAAATAGTGAACATATCAAAAAACAATATAATTCCCATTAGAATCATGATGCTTCCACCGACTTTCATAAATGCACCACTGTATTTTTTAATCCACGTAAATTTCCCGATAAAAAATGCCATCAACAGAAACGGGATACTAAAGCCTAATATATAAGCTCCCATGTACCAGATACCTTGGGACGGATTCGCGCCGACAAGAGCTAACGTGGCTGCTAATATCGGTCCCATACAAGGTGTCCAGCCCAATGCAAAGGTTAAACCAATCAACACAGTGCCTAGATAACCAGATGGCTTGTTTTTTAAGTTTAGTTTATGGTCTTTCATCAAGAAGGTCGGGGTGAAGATCCCAACTGTAACTAAACCAAAAAACACGATGAAGATCGCACCGACCTGGCGGATGATATCTCCATATTGTATATACCACGTCTCAATTAAACTGGCACTTCCAGTTGACCCTAATCCCAGCACGAGATAAATAATGGAAAATCCTAATAAAAAGAATAATGTATGAAATATCGCTTTGCGTTGTCCTCCTATTTTACCGCTTTGTACATCAGACACACTCATTCCAGTAATATAGGATAAGAATGCTGGATAGAGCGGAAATACACAGGGTGATACAAAGGATAATACCCCTGCGCCAAACGCTAGAATAATAGAAACTTCCGTTAGCATACTCCACCTCCTTTGCTTTGCTATTTCATTTCTTTACACTTAGTAAAATGGTGTAAGACAATCGCTAGTTCTTCTTTCGAGTAATTTAAAAGCAGCGACTTTATTTGATTTCTTTCTTCTTCAGAAATTGTCTTTATTGTTTCATGCGCACCCATGTCACTCTTCCCTTTCACAAACGTCATTGTTATTCCTTTTACCTTACACTAGGATAAGTATTTGTTATCATACTATACTTAAGAAGCCAAGCACACTTGTAACTTCAATCGCGAGCGGTTCAATCAATCACTTCTGTATGGAAACAACGTACCATATGATTAACCATTGTTTCTCCAAGATCTGTAAACGTTGCTATACCTCGTTTGTGAATCGCCGTTTTAAAACCTTCTGCATCTGCTCCTGAAACTGTTAAAAAGTCACAGATATCCGTCGTTACCCCAACGGTATGAACCTTCTCCACACCCGCCTTCCTGAATGTTTCAGCCAAATCTGTTTGGAAGAATGCATTATAGTTAGTCTTTGCCGAATATATTAGGTTTTCATTATTCTGATTAGCTTCGTACCAATCATAGAGCTCCCCGTACAATTGCTGGCCTTTCGTACCGACAATATTATGAGGTGGCCATAATTCGAAGTGAGGGTCATTTGGCTGATGGGCATCCATCGATACAACAACCATCTTTCCTGCTTCTAGAAATTCGGTTGCCAAATCCTTAATGTAGGGTACAATTTCTTGTGCTGGTTTACCGACAGTTAATGGGCCATCGTCTGCTACAAAGTCATTACTCATATCAACAATTAATAACGCTTCTTTTACCAATTTGAATCCACTCCTATATGTTATTTTTTAAAACTGTATTTTTTCATTTCTTCTATATGCTTCATCTTGTTATCCCAACAAGCCTGACTTAAATCGACTGGATATTCTTCCGGATTTAAGGAACGCTTGTATTCTTCCCATAATAGATTCAATTGTTCCTTGGAGTAAGATTGAATCTCTTGGAGTGGTGGGTTTTCATACATAAGTATACCATCCACAAAAATATCCTCATGTAAATCCTTTGCGATGAAATTGGTAACAAAACTTCCAATATACGTATGTACGGGATGGAACATATGAAGTTTAGATTCTTTTTCAGGTTGTTCGTAATTTAAGGCGATATAATCCCCTTCTGATTTATTTGTAAATTTATTAATGATGCGGTATACCTTTTTTAGTCCCGGTGTCGTAACCTTTTCAGGACTGGAAGAAAGCTTGATCCGATCAGTCATTTCGCCATTTTCATCTTCCATAGCTACCATCTTATATACGGCTCCCAAGGCTGGCTGGTCAAAAGCAGTAATCACTTTCGTTCCGATACCCCATGCGTCGATTTGCGCTCCTTGTGCGTTTAAATTCATCATGGTATATTCATCTAGATCATTTGAAGCGATGATTTTGGTATCTACAAACCCTGCTTCATCTAATAATTTTCTTGCTTCTTTGGAGAGATAGGCTAAATCTCCACTGTCTAATCGAATCGCTTCAAAATTTATATTATCGCCAAGCTCTTTCGCAACTTTGATTGCCGTTGGAACACCGGACTTTAACGTATCATAAGTATCCACTAGGAAAACACAATTCTTGTGGGATTTTGCATATTTGTGGAAAGCAATATATTCATCTTCATATGCCTGAACATACGAATGGGCATGCGTTCCAGATATAGGAATACCGAAGCGCTTGCCTGCTCGAACATTGCTTGTGCTAGAGAAGCCACTGATAAAAGTTGCTCTCGTACCCCATAATGCAGCATCAAATTCATGCGCGCGTCTCGTACCGAATTCCGATGCCGGCTTGTCCCCCGCAACTTGCATAATCCGGGAGGCCTTCGTTGCAATAAGCGTTTGGTAGTTAACGATATTCAACAGAGCCGTTTCAATTAGTTGCGCCTCGATTAACGGGGCTTCGACTTGAAGAATTGGTTCATTATTAAATACAACCTCGCCCTCCTTCATTGCACGGACATTCCCTGTAAAGCGCACCGTTCGTAAATAGTCAATAAAATCTCGCTTGTAGCCTAACTCCTTTAAATAATCCAGATCACTTTCGGAAAAATGAAAGGTCTGTAGATAATCGATGATTCGTTCTAACCCAGCAAATATTGCATATCCATTCCCAAATGGCAACTTCCTGAAATACAAATCAAATACAGCTTTTTTATGATGAATATTATCTTCCCAATAAGCTTTTGCCATATTAATTTGGTATAGGTCCGTATGAAGGGCAAGACTATCATCACTGTAATTGTTCATAATAATTTCCTCCTAAGCTGACTAATGGTGCTTGGACACCCGTACTATAAATAAACTTTACACCTACTCATTTGTTTTTTCACCTTTTTTGCAATATATCTTTTGCAAAGTCAACAAGTTCATGCACTTCTTTTGTCCGTAAGAAATTTATATCCAAGCGAGCAAGATGTGCTCATTTTGCTTAGCGCGTCATCTTTAAGATATATCATAGCATGGCGCCCATTTTTATACCCTATCTTTCAAAAAGACGATCTTCCGGAAATCCTGCTTATCTAAAATGATCATATACATTCGATGTAACGACAAAGAAGTCTTTATTTTTTATCTTAGCTTCAATCTGTGTGAAAAAGAAAAAGCCTGAATAAAGTTCTATTAACTTCATCCCGGCTTTTATCATGTCTAGAACATTCTCTCCATCTCGTTTCATATTCATATCTAACATCCTTTTACTGTTTTATTCCTTATGAAAAGGTATGAATCACTTTCAGTATAACCTATGTTACCATGTTTACAAAGCAGTCTCTTCCAGCTATGATGAATACAGAATTCAGGTAGGGAGGACGTAAGATGAATACAATCATGGATGCCATTGGAATAGAGATAATTGAAGTAACAAAGGAAAAAGTGATAGCGACAATGCCTGTACATGGACCAACACGCCAGCCTTATGGATTGCTGCATGGAGGAGCGTCAGTGGTTCTTGCGGAGACCGTGGCCAGTGTAGGAAGCATGAATCTAGTAGATGCTGAAACGGAAGCAGCAGTGGGGCTTGAGATTAATGCGAACCATATCCGCAGTGTGCGGGATGGTAACGTAACTGCAGTTGGAAAACCGCTCCATATCGGAAGGACAACCCATATATGGGAAGTTAAAATTACGGATGAAGCAACAGGCAAGCTTGTCTGTGTATCCCGTTGTACAATCGCAGTCATTCAGAAATAAGCATTTATAATTATGATGGTGAAGAAAGAATGAGTAGACAGAACAGGAAACTAGGGTTTTTCTTTGTTATTATCGGTGCAACATTTTGGGGAGTCGGTGGTACGGTTTCCCAAAAACTTTTTCAAGATTTCCAAATTGAAGTAGATTGGCTTGTTACCGTCCGATTGCTTGTTTCTGGAATCTTATTATTAACGATTCAATATCTCACAAGGGATAAGAAACAAGTATTCGATGTTTGGAAAAATAAGCGGAATGCGTTCCAGCTTCTTATATTCGGACTTTTTGGTATGCTTGCGGTCCAATATACGTATATGGCTTCGATAAATCACGGAAACGCGGCTGTTGCTACCCTATTACAATATCAAGCGCCAATTATGATTATCGCCTATTTATTGGTACGGAGACAGATGAAGTTAAGAAGAATTGATTTTGTAACTGTCTTCCTTTCTTTGAGCGGCTGTTTCTTTTTACTGACGAATGGATCGTTATCAGGATTATCTGTCCCCGCACCGGCAGTCATCTGGGGAATTCTGTCAGGGGTCGCTTTCGCTTTTTACACATTATATGCTGCTTCCCTCCTCGCCTATTTCGATTCCCTCGTTATTGTCGGCTGGGCGATGGTCATTGGAGGCTTCACGTTAAGCTTTATCCATCCACCATGGCAAATGGATTTCGCGGCGCTCCCACTAGAAGGGTATCTTTATTTATTTTTCGTCGTGATTTTTGGAACGATGATTGCTTTTTGGTTTTTCATCGAGAGTTTACATAGTCTTTCACCAAAGGAAACGAGTTTAATAGGTAGCTTAGAGCCGCTCGCCGCAGTTTTAACGACTGTATTTTGGCTGAAAGAGCCATTCGGATCGTTTCAATGGCTTGGCACAGCTTGTGTGATTGCGATGATTGTCTTTATGGCTTTAGCAGATAGTGAGAAAGCTGAGATTGAATGAGGAAGAGACATTCAGGAGTATGGCCTGGATGTCTTTTTATGCTTTTTTACCTTTGACATTTCCTTTAAAATACTCTATAGTTTCCTTCGTTAACTATTACCCTAGGTAACTAATTTTCGCAGGAGGAGGTTAAAACTTGGAAGGATTCTTTCAGCGTTATTTAAGCTTATATCGCCCGCTCATTAGCAAATTGAATGAACTATTAAGCGATCATGGACTTTCCTATTCCTTATGGCAAGTTATCTTTTACTTAAATAATAACGGGCCCTCTACATTAGTTGAGATTGCGAACTACTATAATGTGGAGAAACCAACAATCACAAGGAGAGTTCACCGCTTGGAAGAAATGCAAATTATAAAACCAATTCCGAGTGAAGACAGAAGAGAGAAGATTATTCAATTAACGGATTTGGGTAAAGAGATTTATCGAACATGCAGAATAAAAATAACGGATTTAGAAAATCATGTCATGGAAGGTATCACGAAGGAAGAGCAACTAGCTGCTTATCATATCTTCCCTAAATTACAAGAGAATATTAGAGCGGAAAACATTATTTATTGGCTTAATTCTTTTTACGATTATGAGTATTTTTTATCTTTTTAGTGCGAGTATCTATTCGCTATTAATTGTGCGACTGTTGCATGGATTTACACTTGGAATAGCGAGTACAGCAGCTGGAACAATTGTTGCTGACCTGATTCCGGCATCTCGAAAAGCTGAAGGGATCGGCTATTACAGTATGAGTGCAACTTTGGCTGCAGCTATTGGTCCATTCTTTGGGCTTTATCTAAGTCAAAACACGAGCTATTCGATTATTTTTGGTTTCTGTTTACTATTGGGGGTTATTAGTTTAATTACAGCATTTCTAATCAATGTGCCAAAAGTAGACTTTTCAATAGAAGAGTTAGAGGAGAAAGGATTTAAAATCTCTAATTTTATCGAACCAAGGGCGATGTCTATTGCAATTATTGTTCTCGTGCTAGGTCTTTGCTATTCGAGTGTGCTTTCTTATATTAACTTTTATGCCGCAGAAAAAAACCTCGTTGAAGTGGCGAGTTTCTTCTTTCTCGTCTACTCTGTGGCAATCTTACTATCACGCCCTTTCACTGGCCGCTTAATGGATTTGAAAGGAGCAAACTATGTCATGTATCCAGCTTTTGTGATTTTTACAGCTGGAATGCTGCTTCTAAGTACAGCAAGTGGCGGGATGACTCTATTATTGTCTGGATTTCTGATTGGTCTTGGGTTTGGGAATATCCAGTCCTGCTCACAGGCTATCGCAGTTAAGCTGACCCCGCCTCACCGATTAGGACTCGCTACATCAACCTATTTTATTGCGCTTGATGCAGGGCTTGGGTTCGGCCCTTATCTGCTCGGATTCATTATACCTTTAATAGGTTACAGTTCCCTTTACGGTATTTTAGGTTTTGTAGTATTAGCTTCAACCGTGCTTTATTTCTTCTTGTATGGTAGAAAAGAGAAGCAAATGCTAAGAATAACATAACAAAAATCCGAACAATCTAAGGTAGAAGTTCCTCCTAGATTGTTCGGATTTTCCTATCTAACAAACGATTCTTTTATCGCGCATTAACGGTCTGTAATACCCCCACTGAATGAAGTTTCACTTTATAAGTCGTCAAACCCGTTCAAATCACTTACTTTTGTATAGGCACGTGACTTTTGCTCAAAGAAGTCTGTCTTCGTTCCATCAAAGTTATCTACATATGCGCGAATCCATTTCATCGGATTATCGAAGTAACCATCATATATCTCACTTAAGCCCAACATACGTAACATCTTATTCGCTCGATATTTAATATAGCCTTCCATTTCATCTAAATCAATTCCATCAACATGAGCTAATACATATCTGGACCAATTAATCTCTTGTTCCACCGAATGACGGAACGCATCATATACCCACTCATTGAACGCTTCCGTATTATACTCCGGATTCTCAGCTAGTGTTGCGCGGAACAATTCGCCAATATATCTTCCGTGCTCGAGCTCGTCCCGATTAATATAGCTGATCATCGTACTAGTTCCTACCATTTTATTATTTCGTGCTAAGTTATAAAAGAAGGCAAATCCGGAATAGAAAAACATTCCCTCCAGCAGAGAAGTATAGACCATGACTTTTAATATGTTTTTGATTGTCGGATTCTCTGCAAATTCATTATAAACTTTGATAATCCGTTCGTTCCGTTTTAGGAGAACTGGATCTGTCCGGCCTAACTCGAATGACTTATTCTGTTCATCCAACGACACGACAGATGATAAAACATACGAGTAGCTCTCATTATGCACAGCCTCTTGCTGCGAAATTACAGCCATAATGGATTGTACGGATGGATCGGTTGCGTATAAAGATAATAACAAGGCCGTCCGTGTCTGTGGTGCATCTAACGTAGACAGTAATCCGATAATCTTCAAATAGGCATCCTGTTCATCCTTCGTCAACTCGGGAAACTGCCTAATATCGGAAGACATATTGATTTCATCCGCTTGCCAGTAGTTTCCTAGTAACTTTTTGTAAATCTGATACCAATGGGGATATGCAATATCATTCCAATTTAAAATACCACTGGACTTCCCCCCAAAAATCCCTGTTGATTTATTAGGGTTTTTTGGTTCTAACGTTCTAGCTTTTTTTAAAACTACAGTCATATTTGTATTCCCTGCCTCTTTTAATTTTCTATTCTTACTCACTCTATACGCCTACTGTCACCCAGCTCTTCTGCTCTTTTTCTTTTCTTACACTTTCTACAATTCCATCTACCCAATTGGAAACTTTTATCTCCTGGCTTCCCCTTGGGGACTGTTCTATTTTCAAACCTTCCCATGGACTATTGTAAAATCTAGCTAGTTTCGTAACTGCAAGACAGAACATCTCTTCCCCGCCAAATTGGGTTTCGCCTGAGCCAAACACGGCAATATTATCCGGCTTATAGCCGACATCTGCTACAAAGTCTTTTACTTCAGCCGGGGTACTACCCAGATCCCAAGTAAACGTCCCTAACATGACGACATCGTAATTACTTAACTCAGGAAAATAGGCACCCATACCAATTTCATATAATTCAGGTTGATAACCGTGATGATTTAATCGATCCTGGATCATCTCCGCTATTTCCTCGGTATTGCCACTAAAACTATGATAAGCAATGAGTATCTTCATTTATTTCACTCCTGTTTATAACGTACGATTAATCCCTTTGTCATCGATTCCTTTGGGCAGAGATATGGGAAAGTAAAAACTTTCCCATATCCATTATTGACACCACTCACATTCTTCAATATCTGTAGAAGAAGAGCGTACATAGTAAGTTGTTTTCAGTCCGCTCTTCCAAGCCTGTAGATGCAAGTCTAGTAAAACAGAAGCCCGGATCGTGTTCGGCACATACATGTTAAATGAAATCCCTTGGTCTACGTGTTTCTGGCGCATTGCATTCTGTTTCACCGACCAGCGCTGGTCAACAATATAAGCGGAACGTCTGTAGATATGGTAATTATTGTGGTCCATATCTGGTGCCGTTACAGGCATTTTAAAGTCTTTCTTCTCTTCATGATAGAAAGGTTTAAACACTGGGTCGATTCCTGCAGTAGAGCCGGCAATAATCGAAGTAGACGCATTCGGTGCAACAGCCATTACATAACCATTGCGGATTCCGGTTTCTTTCACCCGCTCCTTCAATGCCATCCACTCTTCGGAATCATCGTACCCTCTGTTATCAAAGTACTCTCCTGTACTCCATTTACTTCCTTCAAATACTTGATAGCTGCCTTTTTCTTCCGCTAAATCTGCTGATGCAGAAATCGCTAAGTAGGCGATTTTTTCATAAATTGCATCGGTATATTCTACAGCTTGCTCTGATTCCCACTCAATTCCTTCTTTTGCAAGCAGATGGTGGAATCCAAATGTACCTAGACCAATCGCTCTATACTTTTGGTTCGTGAGCGTTGCTTGTAATAATGGCAGCGTATTGATATCAATGACATTATCAAGCATGCGAACTTGAATTTTGATGAGGCGTTCCAATACATTATCTGGTACAGCCTTTCCTAAGTTGACGGAGCTCAGGTTACAAACAACAAAATCACCAGGCTTGTATTTTTTCACAACGGCATTTTCTTCCGTGAGATATTGCTGGACAAACTCTGTCGGGGATTGGTTTTGCGTAATCTCCGTACATAAATTCGTGCAATAAATCATCCCAGTATGAGAGTTCGCATTCCGGCGGTTCACTTCATCTCGGTAAAACATGAATGGTGCCCCTGTTTCAAGCTGGGACCGCATGATTCTCTTCATAATTTCAATTGCAGGTACTTTCTTTTTCGAATCTAAATTAGCGTTAATGCATGCTTGATATTTCTTGCGCCATTCTCCATCACCTTTCTTCTCATCGTAGAAATCTTCTAGAGAGAAGCCCATCACCTCACGAACTTCATGAGGGTCAAATAAATACCAGTCTCCTCTGTTCTCCACTTGTTCCATAAATAAGTCTGGCATACTTACCCCTGTGTAGATATCATGGGCTCGTAATCTTTCGTCCCCATTATTTAGCTTCAAATCAAGAAATTCCTCAATATCGCGATGCCATACATCTAAATAAACCGAAATTGCACCTTTTCTAGTACCAAGCTGATCAACACTTACCGCCGTGTTATTTAACTGTTTAATCCATGGTACAACCCCACTAGACATCCCTTTAAATCCTCTAATTGAACTGCCCCTCGCTCGGACTTTACCCATGTAAACCCCAATTCCACCGCCATTTTTCGACAGTTGGGCAACATCGCTATTACTATCATAAATGCCTTCTAAACTATCATTTACCGTATCGATAAAACAACTCGACAATTGCCCGTGACTCTTCCCTGCATTAGCCAATGTTGGTGTCGCAACCGTCATATATAAATTACTCAGCGCCCAGTATGCTTCTAGAACGTGCTTCGTGCGACCCTCAGCTGGTTCTTCTTGCATAAGATGCATCGCAATAACCATCCAGCGCTCTTGTGGCAATTCATAGATATTCTTTTCATGATCCATTGCAAGATAACGAGTTGCCAATGTATAAATGCCAGGGTACGTAAATAATAAATCCCTTTCCTGTTCAAGTGACTCACCAAAATAATCAATTTCCTCTTTCGTGTAGCTTGAAAGAAGATTAGTAGAATAAATTCCTTTATCGGTCAATTGCTTTAATAAATCGTAGAAGGGACCATACGAAAGAGAAGCGTCATAACCCCTATTTTCTGCAGCCTTTTGATAGAGTTCATGCAAATAAATTCGTGTAGCAAAATAAGTCCAGTCTGGTGATACTTCGTCTATATTTTCAAGGGCATGGTTAATTAGAGCATCATAAAATTCATCCCTCATTTGGTCAGAATTCCAGAGTCCTTCCACTTTTTCTTTATATTTTTCGGTTTGAATATTTAATCCCTTGGCCCATTCATCAATTAATTCAATCCCTTTAGAACTTTTAGTTTGACTCATTGTTTGCATTTTATTTCCTCCCTTTATGTAAACACATTAAAAAAACCGTTCATTTTCGGGATGAACGGCAGGAAAAAACGACAAAATGCATAAAAAAATACACACTTCTTATCGTTTTACCTTTCTTACACCCCGAAGAAACAAAACTTGCAAGTTATGGCAGGTCTCCTGGCTTGTGCTTCTTCCTACTATAGCCCTTCCCATATCGTCACCTAACAGCAAGCGATATAGTGGTTTACTAATTCGTCCACACGTACAGTTGCGGGGGCAGCTCCAGCTTTTAACTGGATTCCCTTTTAAACAGTTATCTTGTCACCATTACTTATATACTACATTTAGTATTAAATTGCCTTGTCAAGCACTATATATTGAATTCTATCATAGAGTATACCCGTTTTCAACAATTAATAACTTACGAAAAGGTTCCGTTAGCTGAAGGAAAATTTACTCAAATGTTACAGACCGTTAATACGTGCTAAATTTAAATATTAAATTTCTTTATGCGATATTGAAGGCTCTGTCTGCTTATACCTAGAATCTTTGCAGCTTGTGTTATATTATAGTTATTTTCTAAAAGTGTTCGTTTAATATATTCCTTTTCCAACTGTTCCATTCTAACTCGCAGCTTTCTCGAATGAAAATCGTTTATAGGGGGACTATCCTTGCTGTTTCTATCATTGTCTCTCTTATATTTATTATGGTTTCGAAAACGAGTGGGTAAATGATGAACTTGAATTTCCTTTTCTTCAACTACTAGATTCATCGCACCTTCAATAGTATGCTCTAACTCCCTTACATTCCCTGGCCAGTCGTGTTCATAGAGTAATTCTTTTGCTTCCTCACTAACATTCTTTATATTCATTTGAAAAAGTGTATTGTATTTATGAATGAATTCCGTCGTTAAAGGCATAATATCTATTTTTCTTTCACGCAAAGGGGGGATGAATAAAGTTACGACACTCAAACGATAAAATAAATCTTTTCTTATTCGATTTTCCATAATCATATCGGCAGGGTCTTCATTAATCGTTGCGATAATACGAACGTCCACCTTTTTATCCTTTGTATCCCCTATTCTTCTTACTGTTCTTTCTTGCAGCACTCTCAAGAGTTTTGCTTGAAGGGAAGCGTCTAAAGAATTAATCTCGTCAAGTAACAAAGTTCCACCATCTGCTTGTTCAAATAGACCGGGTGAATCTATCGCATCCGTGAAGGCCCCTTTCTTTGTACCAAATAATAAACTCTCCATTAAACTTTCGGGTATTGCTGCACAATTCTGGGCGACAAAAGGAGCAGATGACCTCGCACTACCATTATGGATACTTTGCGCAAATAATTCCTTACCAGTTCCTGTTTCGCCAACAATAAGAACAGATGAAGTTGTTCGAGTTGCTAGTTTTGCATCTTCAATTACCGTAGCAAATTCTTCACTATCTCCAATAATTTGATCAAATGTAAATTTGGTGTTTTTCCTCTGTAACACATTTTCCTTAATAACTTGTTCTAATTGAGTGATATCTTTTGCTATCTCGACTGCCTCAGTAATCTTTCCATCTTTTATAATTGGAAAAGTATCATTAATTGTCGTGATTTCTTTTCCAATATTATTAAAGTAAGTTTGTTTAATCCCTCTAGTTTCTTTCCCGGTTGTTAATGTATGGACAAGTGTACTATGCTGATTTTCCTTAAATGAAAAAACTTCTAATACATCCTTATCCAATACGTCAGCTGCTTCCATTGATTCAATTTCCATCATTTTTTTGTTATAAATAATTGTTTTCCCTTGATTATTAATTACGTGGATACCAACATTCACTTCATCCAGCAACTGTTCATATAGTTTATTTCTATGCTTTAGTGCTTGCAGATCCATTACATCATTTCCCATGAAAGTGTTCCCTCCCTATTATCAGCTTAATGGAAATATACTGTAATAGCAAAATAATTTTGCACGGTTATGCGCTTTTTAAAAATAACGCAAATTTATTTTGCATCTCTTTTTATTAAAACCTTGATAAGTCAACACTTAAATAGTTGGCATGATTTTTGCTATTTATACAAGCAAGCGAAATTTTATAAGGAGAGTGGATTCTATGTTAACACCGTATAAGCACGAACCATTTACAGACTTCTCAATAGAGAGCAATCGCAAAAGATTGGAATCTGAGTTAGAAAAAATTGAAAGAAAACTCGGGGGAACTTATGACCTCTTAATAGATGGAGAAAAAGTACTTACTGAAGAAAAGATCACTTCTATTAATCCGGGGAAAAAAGAAGAAATAATTGGATACGTTGCCAAGGCGAATCAGGAACATGCTGAAAAAGCTGTGCAAGCAGCGAATCAAGCTTTCCAAACTTGGAGATATACGAATGCAATTGACCGGGCGAATATTTTAATACGGACTGCAGCAATTATCCGTCGCAGAAAGAGTGAATTTACAGCTTTACTGATTAAAGAGGCTGGAAAACCATGGAACGAAGCCGATGCTGATATTGCAGAGGGTATTGACTTTATGGAGTATTATGCCCGACAAATGATTGAATTAGATAAAGGAAAAGAAATAAATAGTAGACCAGGGGAATACAATCGGTACCTCTATACCCCTTCAGGCGTTGCAGTGACCATTCCGCCATGGAACTTTGCTTTTGCCATTATGGTAGGTACAACGGTAGCACCACTTGTTACAGGCAATACAGTCATACTTAAACCTGCAAGTGCAACCCCTGTAATTGCTGCAGAATTTGTAGATGTTTTATTGGAAGCAGGCATACCAGATGGCGTCATCAACTTCCTACCAGGCAGTGGTTCAGAAGTTGGAGATTATCTTGTGGATCATCCAAAAACAGCGCTAATAACCTTTACAGGTTCACGTGAAGTTGGAACTCGCTTATATGAACGTGCCGCAGCGGTTAATGAGAACCAATTTCACTTAAAACGTACAATTGTAGAGATGGGTGGAAAAGATACAGTTGTAGTCGATAATGAAGCAGACATTGATATTGCTGTCGACGCCATTGTAACTTCTGCATTTGGATTTTCAGGGCAAAAGTGCTCTGCTGGATCTCGCGCAGTCGTTCATGAAGATGTCTATGATGAAGTACTAGAAAGGGTAGTAAAACGCACGAAAGAGCTAACTGTTGGTGAAACTACCACACCCGACGTTAATATGGGACCTGTTATCGATCAAGCTGCCTTCAACAAGATTATGAATTATATCGAAATCGGTAAAGCAGAAGGCAAACTAATGACTGGTGGCGAGGGGGAAGACTCCAAAGGTTATTTTATTCAGCCAACCATTTTTGCTAATTTAGATGTAGAAGCACGTATCATGCAGGAGGAAATCTTTGGCCCTGTTGTTGCATTTGCAAAGGCAAAAGACTTTGATCATGCACTGGAAATTGCCAATAACTCTGAATATGGATTAACAGGAGCGGTAATTACAAATAATCGTGAAAAAATAAATAAAGCTTCTAGAGAATTTCATGTCGGTAATTTATACTTCAACCGTAATTGTACGGGGGCAATTGTTGGTTACCACCCGTTTGGCGGATTTAAAATGTCTGGTACGGATTCAAAAGCGGGAGGTCCAGATTATTTGGCACTCCATATGTTAGCGAAAACAATTTCTGAATCATACTAACATAGAACAGTGCAAGGAGCATCATAGCTCCTTGCACTACTCTAAAGGAGGAGTACGGATGACTTTAACGCAAACAACCGAAGAAATTATTGAATTAACCGAGCATTATGGTGCACATAACTATCATCCACTACCGATTGTAATTTCGGAAGCAGAAGGGGTCTGGGTAAAGGACCCGGAAGGCAATAAATACATGGACATGCTTAGTGCTTATTCAGCAGTCAACCAAGGACATCGGCACCCCAAAATTATTAAAGCACTTAAAGAGCAAGCCGATAAAGTAACTTTGACATCCCGCGCTTTTCATAATGATTTGCTAGGTCCCTTGACAAAACGAATTTCAAAATTAACTGGTAAAGATAAAGTATTACCAATGAATACAGGAGTAGAAGCAGTAGAAACTGCGATAAAAGCTGCTCGCCGATGGGCTTATGAAATAAAAGGAGTAGAGGATAATCAGGCAGAGATCATTGCTGCAAAAGGGAACTTTCACGGACGAACAATAAATGCAGTTTCTTTATCTAATGATCCTACTGCAAGAAAGAATTACGGCCCATTTATCCCCAATATTAAGCGAGTAGACTTCGGTGACATAGATGCTGTCAAGCGTTCGATTACAGAAAATACTGCTGCTATTATTGTAGAGCCTATTCAAGGGGAAGCCGGAATCATCATTCCCCCCGAAGGCTATCTCAAAGGAATTCGTGAAATATGTACGGAGAATAATGTGTTATTCATTGCCGATGAGGTGCAAACAGGCTTGGCACGCACTGGAAAAATGTTTGCATGTGACTGGGAAGATGTTGTACCAGATATCTATGTATTGGGTAAGGCCCTTGGAGGTGGAGTATTTCCAGTATCCGCTATCGCTGCGGATAAAGAAATAATGGATGTCTTTACACCTGGATCACACGGTTCGACTTTCGGTGGAAATCCACTAGCATGTGCAGTTTCTTTAGCTGCCCTTGATGTAATAGAAAAAGAGGATCTTGTGACAAGATCACTGGAGCTTGGTGAATACTTCGAAAAAGAATTGCGTAAAATGAACATCCCCGAACTGAAAGCAATTCGAGCTCGCGGACTATTCATCGGTCTAGAGTTCAATCATCCGGTTCGCGGTTATTGTGAGAAACTAAAAGAAGAAGGCGTCTTATGTAAAGAAACGCACGAAAACACAATCCGACTTGCACCACCATTAACGATAAAACATGATGAACTTGACTGGGCTATTGAAAAAATTAATAACGTATTATCATCATAAAAATAGATAATCTATCATCCTATTTGTACAATCGCTGTATCTTTATCAGGCTTGAACGGCGATTGTATTTTTTTATCTTATCCATTTAACTGCTATAAAGCTTTATTTTATAATCTTCTCTGCTGCTAATAACAATCTAAAGTGGTATATTATAGGGTATTAAAGTTAGAAGAATCAGTAATATTTTTCTGTTTGTTATGGAAGGAGCGATAAAATGGAAATTAGAAATCTAAAGACATTTCAAGTTGTAGCGGAAAAATTAAACTTAACGGAAGCTGCAAAGGAATTGAAATACACCCAACCTACTGTAACTTTACATATCCAAGCTTTAGAAGAAAGATTAAACCATAAACTTTTCACCCGAATTGGTAAAGAGACCTTTTTAACGGCCGCTGGTAAGAAGTTTAAGGTACATGTAGATCATTTACTTGCATATATAGAAGACATCGAAAGAGACATGCAGAAACTGCACCGCCCTGATGGAACTCTTACGATTGCAGCATCTGAATACTATTGTACGCGCTATCTTGCATTAATAATAAAGGCTTACTCCGAGATGTATCCAAATGTTCGTTTAAACCTTCTCCCACTAAATAGTCACCACGCTCTTGCATGCGCTAGAAACCATGTTGCTGATATCGCCATAGTGGCAGGTAACGATGGAGGAGCTGATTTAAATAAGATTATTTTAGATGAAGAGCATGTGGTATTAGTCGCTTCCTCTGAGATTAGTCAGGGAAAAAATGTAGATGAAATTTTTTCTGATTACCCATTTATTTCTTATGATGACGATTGTAGTTTTAGTGAAATTGCTAGTAATTACTTTAAAGAAACGGGTCTCAAACCCGAATCAACCATTATTTGTGGAGGTAGTGATGAAACAATAAAGCGAATTGTTTTAAATGGGACAGGCTCCGCTGTATTAGGAGAGAATATAGTCAAAGAAGAATTAGAGGATGGTTCTCTTATCGTTTTAGAAAGGATTGCTGATCTTGTCACCACTTCATCTATTTATTTAAAGGTTCGTTCGGAAGAGCCAAATATTCAAACATTTAATGAGCTATTACAAAGCGCTTGGCCACTAGCTACTCATCATTAGAATTTAACTAAGCCAGTTATATCTAAACTAATGCAAAAAAACATCAATTAACCCACATCAAATGAATATGTGGGTTAATTAATCCTTACAAATTAAAAATATAACATGCTAGTATACTTCAATTTTTTAGCAAAATATTATACATACACTCCATTTACAATCTGAGCCTTTTTATAGTTCCCTTCAAAGAAGTTTTTTACATTTGTTGCACTTTCAATTGAAGCCTCCCGAATCGCTTCTTGGGAATAAAATGCAATGTGGGGAGTAAGAATTATATTTTCATACTCCATAAACGCATGGGTGTGCAAATCAGGGTTTTCTTCAGTTAATACATCTGCAGCATAATATTGCATTTTCCCAGAATCAATGGCACGTACAATTGCAGACTCATCAATCAATTGTCCCCTTGCTGAGTTAATAAAGATAACTTGGTCTTTCATTTTTGCGATACTTTGATCATTAATGATTTGATATGTATCATTATTTACCGGCAGATGAATACTTAAAATATCTGACTCGGCCAGCACTTCGTCAAAAGAAACTAGATCCACATGATACCTTTCCTTCACTTCACGTTTATCAATAAACGGATCATACGCAATTACTTTTGACCCGAATGGCTTCAATCTTTCGACTACCAACCTAGGAATATTACCAAACCCTAATAGACCTATCGTTTGTTCCTCCAGTCTTCTTGTATTTGGAAATGTGTCAAACTTCCATACTTTTTCTTTTTTAACTTGATGATGAAATGAACTAATTCTACGATTAAGCATCAATATCATAGCCATCGTATAATCAGCAACCTCTTTAATGCAGTATTTTGAAACATGGGATACGGCAATGTTTTTAGATTTTGCATAGTCTATATCTGCATAATTGAATCCTATCGTACCGAATGCAATAAGCTTTAGACTAGGTAATGCATCTATTACCCGCTTTGTAAATGGTTCATATTCACAAATGACAGCATCTGCATCTTTGCAGTTTTTAATCAAATCATCTTCCGTATAAGATGGAATTTCTTTAATTTCAATCTGGTCACCAAAGATTTCTTTCTCGATTCCGAGTGCACCCGGAAAGTCAAAGGTACGTACTACTTTAAACATAAAATTGCCTCCGTTATAGACTTAATTTTTAAAGTCTAGTAAATAATATGTGCAATGATCGCAATAATCGGCATGGAAATGATTGTTCTTTGAATAAAGATAATTAATAAATCCCAGAAATTCGCCGGCATTTTTGAAATGATTATTAAAGTTGCCATTTCTGTTAAATAAATAATTTGAACTAATGATAAAGCTCCAATAAAGAATCGTGTTATTTCAGTTTCTATTCCTGAAGCTAACACTGCAGGAATAAACATATCAATAAATCCAGTGATCGTAGCAGGCGCCGCAGCTTGCGCCTCAGGGATTCGAAGGAACTCTAGCACATAAACCATTGGCTGAGAAATAATAGTGAAGAAGGATGTATATTCTGCAATAATCAATGCAATCGTTCCAATTGCCATCACTTGAGGTATCAAGACAAATGAAATATCTACAAAAACTTCATATCCCTGCTTCAATTGTGTCTTTAATGAACCAGACTTTTCCGCACGTTTTACAGCTTGTTCCAACGCCCAAGCAAATTTGCTTTTGTTTTTAGGTACTACTTCTGTATAATGATTCTCAACATGAAACGTATCAGGGATTCTGGATACCGGTGGAATTCTAGGGATGATCATTGCACAAATAATCCCTGCAATAAATATCGTTAAATAAAATATCGGAAATATGTGGTCTACTTCCAGCATTCTTGCAATAACAAGACAAAATGGTAAGGATACCGTTGAAAAGTTTGTAGCAATGGCTACTGCTTCTCTCCCAGTATAAAATCCTGTATTATATTGCTCCCGTGTTAGTACCACGCCAACGTTAACATTTCCGATCCACGACGCTAATAAATCAATAGCCGATCTTCCAGGCAGGGTAAACAACGGTCTAATAACACCTCGTAAAAGTGTTCCTGTGAATTCCATAATCCCAAAATTAATCAGGTAAGGCATCAAGAATGAAGCTACTAAAAACCACATAATCAATGTGGTCAATAATCCCATCATTGTACCACCTGTACCATCAGAATACACCACACGAAGTCCAACTTGATAGTGTGTCATAATGACAGCTGCCATTCCAATGACTCTTATGACGAGCCAAAAGAACGATGTATTGAACATTGAAGATAACATTCTAGATGATGTAATAAACTTAGGCTTAAAGAAATAAGCTATGACTGACAGAACGGTTGAAAGGATAATTACTAATGTTATTACGAATGGAAGGAAACTTGAAAATAAATCAATAAAAAATTCAGTGATTACTCCAAGCGGAATATTAAAATTATTATCTGCATCTCTTACTGGCATTAAAAAAATAATGACACCGAATAATGAAGGAATGATAAACTTTAACAAACCAGATACTGAGACTGAGTATTCTTCAACTTCCTTCTTTTGCGCTCTCATAACAATCACTCTCCAATCTTAGATCACTCTAGACCATAAACCATACTTATATTCTGAATATCTATTTTCCAATTCTTAATAGGTCTTTCACCCTGAGATACCGCTTACATTTAAACGTACATCTAAACAATAAATCCTAATCACAGATTAGAACATCATGACTCACATGATGTTGCTGAGTAAGCACAAAAAGTTATTTTCCTAAGCTACTCAGTTATCTGCTCCCTTTAAATCCTGCTCATATTCAGCTACCGCTTCACCCAATATAGCAATTCCTTGATCTAAATGTTTTCTATCAATGGTTAGAGGTGGCATCATACGAATTACTTCCCCCTGATTACCACTCAAGTAAAGAATAACTCCCTTTTCAAGGCATTTTTCAAGTATGTTCATTAATCCTTCCCCATTCGGCTCGCCTGTGTCTGGGTGAACAATTTCAATTCCTATCATTAGTCCAATTCCTCTTACGCTACCAATGGCTGGATGGTTTTCTTTGAGGTTCTCTAATTTTTCCAACGCATACTCACCTAGGATTCTAGTATTTTCAATTAAATTTTCCTCTTTAAAAACATCAATCGTTGCACATGCCGCTGCACAAGCTACTGGATTCCCTCCAAATGTTGTACTATGACTCCCAACTTCCCATTGTTCCATTAATTCCCTTGAAGCCACCGTTGCACTTAATGGAAGTCCACTAGCAATTCCCTTTGCGATTGCCATGATATCTGGAGTAACACCGAATCTATTAGCTGCAAACCAGTCACCAGTTCTTCCAAACCCTGTTTGGATCTCATCAAAGATTAGTAAAATATTATACCTGTCACAAATCTCTCTAATCTTTTGCAACCAAGCTTTCGGAGGCACAACATATCCTCCTTCACCCAAGACAGGTTCTAAAATAACTGCTGCAACCTCACTAGGGTCAACTTGATGATTAAATAGTAATTCAAAGTCCTTTTCTACATGATCAGACCAGTACAGCTCCGGATCTTCTCCTTGTGGTGTTTCCGACACCTTTGCGTAAGGAAGCTGATAGGTCATATTCCCTCCAACTGGAAGATGCTTTCTATATTTGCTTTTAGAAGAGGTTAGACTCAATGCGCCCATCGTTCTTCCATGGAATCCTCCAAGAAACGAGACAACATAGGGCCTTTTCGTTACATGTCTTGCTAGCTTAAGTGCCCCTTCTATCGCCTCAGTGCCACTATTTCCGAAAAAGAAACAATCCAACGGTTTCGGTAAAATAGTTCTAAGCTTTTTAGCTAAGTTCAGGATAGACTCGTAATTGATAATACCAATTGGTCCATGTACTAGATGATCTACCTGATCTTTGATCGCAGCAACAACCTTTGGGTGTCTGTGACCTGTATTTTCTGTAGCAATACCAGCTGTTAAATCTAAATATTTGCGATCATCGATTCCAATATAATGCAAACCTTCAGACCTTTTAACAGGCAAATTTGGAAAGTCTTTGGCCATAGTAGGTGCTAGTAGACCTTCCTCATTTACTTTTTTCCAATCCATCATTTGAAGACATCTCCTATTTAATAAATTTTGAAATATTAAACATGATTCTTCCACAATGTCAAAAATCCGTCAAACACCATCCATAAGAAAATTTAATACTAACTAAATCCTTAATTTTTAATAAATTAACCTCAACAAATTTATAAAAATGCAAAAAGATAGTTTAAAAAGCAATCTTACCCATTATCTAAACGCTATTATCGTAATAATCCTAAATATCTATGAGATAATCATAGAGTAAAATAGTGCATATTTATTAACTTTCATTGTTAGATTGATTCATATCGCTTAAACAACTAAGATATTCTTAAGCTTTATTATGGGAGGTATTTTTATGGGTAAAAATATATCAATTTTAGGAGTTCCCATGGATTTGGGACAATCAAGAAGAGGGGTCAACATGGGACCTGATGCAATTCGTTATGCCGGTATTGTGGAACGACTGGAGAATATCGGTCATATAGTGGTCGACAATAGAAATATTACGGTTTGCAACAACGATATGGACAATTCAGCCTCAACAAACTTAAAAAACTTGGATGCAGTTCTTAAAACAAATACAGATTTACAGGAGGAAGTAGATAATATAATAAAAAACGAAGCATTTCCTTTAATTTTAGGAGGGGATCATAGTATAGCGATCGGAACATTAGCGGGATTAGCACAGAATTATTCTAATTTGGGTGTTATTTGGTTCGATGCCCATGGAGATTTGAATCTTCCAGAAACATCTCCCTCTGGCAATATTCATGGGATGCCACTTGCAGTTAGCTTAGGATATGGTCACCCTTCCATTGTTAATATCGGGAGTAAGGCTCCAAAGGTAAAACCTGAGAATGTAGTGATGATTGGAATACGCGATTTAGATGAGGGAGAAAAAGAGTTGATTAATCAAATTGGCCTGAAGGTATACACGATGCATGAAGTTGATAAACTTGGAATGAATCAAGTGATACTCGAAACAATGGACTATCTTAAAAATACAGATGGAATCCATTTATCTTTAGATTTAGACGGTTTAGATCCGCTTGATTGTCCCGGTGTAGGCACTCCAGTAAACGGTGGAATCAGTTATCGTGAAAGTCATCTTGCAATGGAAATGTTAGCGGATACAAATTTAATTACTTCCGCTGAATTTGTTGAGGTAAATCCTATTCTAGATGAAAGGAATAAAACAGCTGAAGTTGCAGTTGATCTTATAGGTTCTTTATTAGGTGAGAAAATCTTAAAAACATCTCCACCGAAAGCAACAGTTTAAATTAAAGTATCTTAGGAACGCAGCTATAAATCTATCTTCATGTATTAAGATATTTAATAGTTGTTCATTTAACTTTTGCAGTCTGAAATTGTAGGCTCTTCCCTGGTATAATTAATGGATGCAACAAGTAATTCCATTATTGCATCGGATGCACTTCCAATACCTTAATCAAGAGGGAAGAGCCATTTTCATTTTTCATTGTCCATTTGAACAAGTTTTGAATTCGTTCGGGTGATTAGGAGCGCTATTATCACTCGAACGGGCTTAGATTTAAGTTCGTTCAGACAATTAAAGGGGTTCTGATCAACCGAGCGAGATACATTTAAGTTCGTTCGGACGATAACATGATAAAATCAAAACCACATGGAATAGGGGGAGTATATTAGATTTTTTCACTTGATTCCATGCGGCTTTTCTATTGTTTTTTCTATAGACTTTTAATCTTAGCTATCATATGCATTTAACGCTTTCACACTATGCGCGATCGCCGAGCCCGCCTTTAATGCCGTTGCAACAAAAATCGACTCTGCTAGCTCTTCTTTCGTCACACCCGCTTTCTTGGCTCCCTTTGTATGGATAGCAATGCAATACGGGCAACCTGTCGTATGTGCAACAGCTACTGCGATGAGTTCCTTTTCTTTCACACTTAATATATTATCCTTGAGTGACAACGTATCAAAATCTACAAACGCTTTGAATATATCGTCATTTAGTGCAGAAAACTCTTTTAACCGGTTAAAATAAGATTGTTTATATAATTCTTCATCCTGGGTTTCATCGTAAGCATTCAGTGCATTTACACCATGAGCAATTGCGGATCCTGCTTTTAACGCTGTTGCAACGAGAACTGCTTCAGACAATTCTTCTTTCGTTACACCTTCAGTTTTACCTGCTTTTACATGGACCTCGATGCAATACGGACAACCTGTCGTATGTGCAACAGCAATCGCAATGAGTTCTTTCAACTTTCTAGATAACTTTCCTTCAGCCAATGCTGCCTTATCAAACTGCGCAAACGCTTTAAACGTATCTGGCGCCAGATCACCTAATTCACCAAGACGGTTGAAATATGATTTTTGGTACAATGCTTCCTGATTTGTAGCTACTGTTTCTTGACTCATGATAAGTTCCTCCTTGTTATTTTCATCTATTTAAATAAAATTACTTCTCAAATGAATTAAACTCCTACTTTTCCCAGCTCTTTCGCTTTTAACTCCCGGCGTAAAATTTTTCCGCTGATCGGTGTTTTCGGAAGCTCCTCCATAAATTCAATTTCTTTTGGTGCAGCATGTGCTGCAAGACCTTTACGGACGAATTGGCGCAATTCTTGTAGTAACGCTTCACTCGTCTCATAGCCACTCTTCAACACAATAAACGCCTTCACAATTTCTCCTCTGACCGCATCTGGCTTCCCGATAACACCAACTTCTGCGACTGCAGGATGTTCCATCAGCTTACTTTCCACTTCAAATGGACCGATTCGTTCACCGGAAGAATTAATCATATCGTCACTTCTCCCTTGGAAAAAGATATAACCATTATCATCCATCGTCGCCAAGTCACCTGACACATACCAGTTTTCAAACGGGAAGTACGTCTCATATTTCGCCGGGTCTTTCCAAACTTCGCGCATAATAGCAGGCCAATTTGCTTTCAGCGCTAAATGCCCTACTTCTCCAGGTAAAAGTTCTTTTCCATCCTCATCTAAGATCGCTGCTTCAATCCCTGGAAAAGGCTTGCCCATTGATCCTGGAACGATTCTTTCTGTCGGTAAATTGACAATAAGCTGTGCTCCCGTCTCTGTCATCCACCATGTATCATGGATACGTCTAGATAATGTTTTGATCCCCCAACGAATGACTTCTGGGTTTAATGGTTCACCGACACTTAAAATATGACGAATCTTAGATAAATCATAGTTTGTTAACTTCTCATTCCCTTTTGCCATCAACATTCTAAAAGCTGTCGGGGCACTATACCAAACCGTTACACCTGCTTTCTCTAAGACAGAATACCATTCATCCGCTTCAAATCTGCCACCATGAATGACAATCGTTGCCCGGTTTAAGAGCGGTGCAAATACCCCGTATACCGTTCCAGTCACCCAACCAGGATGAGCCGTACACCAGTAAACATCATCATCTTTTAAATCCAAAACCCATCTACCCGTGATGTATTGCTGGATCATTGCCCGGTGTGCATGGATAATACCTTTCGGGCGACCAGTCGAGCCACTCGTATAGTGAATATTAAGTCCGTGGTTTAAATCCACCCACTCGATAATGCCTTCTTCTGCTTGTGTCGCTCGTGCTTCAGCATAGAGAGAGATTTCATCACCTTCACATTGCTCGGGCTCTCCAGTAATCCAGACCGTCTGAAGGGAAGGCAACTCTTTCCGTGGAACACGCTTGATCAATTCCGGCGAAGCAATTAAGTAAGTACCTTCACAGTCCGCAATACGCTCTTTCACAGCATCTTCCATAAACGCTTCAAACAGTGGTCCGACAATCGCACCAAGCTTGATTACGGCAAGCATGGCGATATGACAATCAGGATGCTTTTCTAAAAAGACGAAGACGAAATCGCCTTTTTTTACCCCTTTATTTTTTAGAACCGTCGCCCAGAGATCCGATTGCTCTTTTAATTCACGGTAAGTCAATGTATTTTCTTCAGCTTCTCCGAAATAATGAAGTGCGATTTTTTCTCCATAACCATCAGCCACATGGCGATCCACACTCTCATATGCCATATTTACATTTCCAGTATCCGACCAACTAAAATGAGACTCGATTGCCTTCCAAGTGAAATCCTCCCTGACAGGCAGATCAGCTGCTATATTATAATTCCCTTCATATGAATCAATGACTTCTTCTTTCCCCATCGTTCGTTAGCCCCCTTATTCAATATGTAATACATCTAAAATTTCAGCTTTTTTTGCTGCTAAGTTTGAATTACCCCGGTCACGAGGCTTCGCTCCCACAACGGACAGCTCTCTTTCCAATGTCCCTGGCTGACCACCAAGAATCAATATCCGGTCACATAAGTACAATGCTTCATCAATATCATGTGTAACGATAATCATCGTTGTCGAGCGAATCTCTTGAATTTCTAACAATAAATCCTGCAATTGCATTTTGGTGAAAGCATCAAGTGCGCTAAATGGCTCGTCTAATAACAAAACACTAGGCTCTCCAATAAGTGCGCGGGCAATCGCCGTTCGTTGCGCCATTCCACCAGATAAATCTTTTGGAAAATGATTGCCAAATTCGGATAATCCGACTAGATTCAAATATTCCTGCACGTCAACACTTTTCGTATCTTTTACACCAAATAAGATATTTTCTTTCACGGTTAGCCAAGGCATTAATCTCGGTTCTTGGAAAATCATTCCGATTGGTTGCTCACCTAGACTCGCAAGCTCAATATCTCCCTTAAATCCTTCATCCAAACCAGATAACACCCGTAATAATGTACTTTTCCCACAACCACTCGTTCCCAGGATTCCAACCGTCTCGCCTTCCTGAATGGCAAATGATAGATTTTTAAATCCTGCCAGTCCGTTATTGAACGTTCTTGATGCGTTTTCTACTTTCAACATGATGATCCCTCCGTCAGAGCTGGTTTTGTAAGTTATCCTGCCATTTTAATGCACGGGCCTCTAATGTCTTCAATAGGAAATCCGTTGCTTTACCTAGTAGTGCGAATAATATAATGCTTGCAATGATCAGTTCAGGTGAATACGTATTTTGACCGACGACGAGCAAATATCCTAGTCCTTGGCTTGCTCCCATTAACTCGGAAGCAACAACGAACATCCAGCCTAATCCAACCCCGCTCCGTAACCCAACGAGGAAAGATGGGAGGGATGCTGGAAAAATAATGCGACGAACTGTTTGTAATGCTGTGAAATGGTGAATCTTCCCAACCTCAATTAACTTCCGGTCTACACCTTGAATTCCTGAAACGATATTCAAATAAATTGGGAAAAAGACACCAACTGCAATTAACATCACTTTAGAGGCCTCTCCAATTCCCATCCATAGGATAAATAGTGGCACCCACGCGAGCGACGGAATCGAACGAAACGCTTGGATTAATGGATCCATCAATTGTTCAAACCATTTAAAATAACCGACAACAGACCCGATGACAACTGCGGCAACCGTCCCAGCTAGAAAACCAACAGCCACACGATAGAAGGTGATCCCAACATGCCCCCAAAGTGTTCCTTCATTCGCTAGTTCAATGATTTTTTGTACAATTGTCGTTGGAGAGGGAAAGACATAAGCATCGAGCAAGCTGAAACGAACCGCCGCTTCCCAGATGATAAACAGAACAGCTGGGATAATGAGACCAAGCGCGAACCCCCTCACTTTCTTCCATTCTGAGTTGACCTTTATTGCTTTCTTTTCTTTTACTTCAAATATTTCATTTACCTCTGTTTTGACGGACATGCCTATTCCCCCTACTTCATTCGATTACATTTTTTGAATATTGTTCAACGATCAATTCTTCCACAAGTTCCTTAACATCAATATTTTCTTGAATGACACTTTCCGCTTGCAGTACTTCACCTGCTGCGTTAAGTGCTTCAATTTGCTTCTCTCCGGGAATCGGATCTGAAAAGTCATTCCGTTCCAAGCTCTTCTCAGCTATCTCTAAATCCATATCTGCTTCTCGTGCCAATATTTCCGCTGCCTCCTCTGGATTTTCGATGACCCATTCTCTCGCCTTTTCATAGACTTCAATTACTTTTTCTATAACCTCTGGATGCTGTTCTGCAAATTCGGATCGAACATTTAATGTTCCGTACGTATTTTTATCATGGTCCCGTAAAAATAAATTTGCTCCAGAATCTACTTCAACTTTTGCCATATGTGGATCTAACCCTGCCCATACATCGACTTGATCGGTTAAAAGAGCATTTGCACCATCAGCATGTTGTAAGTTCACAATTTCCAAATCCTGTGAGGAAAGTCCCGCTTCCTGCAACGAACGCAGCAAGAAAATGTACGGGTCTGTTCCTAATGTGGCAGCTACTTTCTTACCTTCCAGTTGTTCTACCGATTTAATGTCAGAATCAGCTGTTGCGACAAGTGCCGTCCATTCCGGCTTCGAATAAATATAAACGGACTCAATTGCCGATCCGTTTGATTTTGCAATTAATGCAGCTGCCCCAGCAGCCGAACCGAAATCTACACTACTCGAATTTAAAAACTCAAGTGCTTTATTACTCCCATGACTGAGCACCCATTCCACTTCTATCCCCTGCTCCTCAAACACTTCCTCCGCCCAACCAAATTCTTTCAATGCTAGACTTGTCGGGGAATAATATGCATAATCTAATACCACTTTATCTAATGTGTCCTTTCCTTCTCCCTGGGCAGAGTCACAAGCCGTTATAACGAGCGAAGCTCCAATCATTCCTGCGATAAAAGCAATCCACTTTCTCATGTCTAGTTCCTCCTAGGCTTATTTTTATATTGAATTTCAATTTAAGTTTTCCAAACTTTATTTTCCTTATAAGTATAGTCGGGTTTAAATGTGAACTTTCCACCTTTTCAAAGATTGCTTCATATAAAAAACCCCCTTCCTTAAGAAGAGGGTTTTAAAATTCCTCCTCTTATCTTTCAGATTCTTAAAAACTGTAGGATTTAGCACCTTTGCAGTTTGGCCAACTGCAGGTTGCCGGGTTTCGTCGGGCCTATTCCCTCCACCACTCTTAATAAGAGAGTATACATATGTAATTGTATTGAACAAATTATTTTAAAATTTAACCGATTGGAAACTATTCTAATCAAAAAGAATAAAATTGTCAACTTTTTTTTAAAGTTGTTTCAGCGGGACAGAGGGTCAGAGCATTTGTCCCAGGTTTAATATGATTGCAGGATTACTTAAGTTTTTATCTTGTATTTTTCCTGTTATAAGTGGATACTAAAGGATATAGGCAAAACTAGTTAACTTACTTCACATGGCATAAGAGAGGAAATATTATATGGAATCAATCGTCGACTTTTTTCGAAAAACCGGAGTAAAACGCATTATTATTTTTGGTTTAATCATTCTAATTCTTTACAGTGTAAGAAGTTTAATAAATATTATCCTCCTTACTTTTATTTTTTCATTTTTGATGAATGGGCTAGTTGAATTTACAATGAAACGGATCAAATTTAACCGATCGATTCTCGTGTTATTGCTATACTCCGTAATCGTCAGTTTATTAACAGTAGGAGCAGTAAAATACTTACCAATTATAACGATGGAAATCAGTCAAGTCATTGGGCAGATTTCAAATTTCTCCATCCAATCGTATAATAATCCAGTTTTTAGTTTTATAGAACCGATTATTTCAAGCGCTCAAATTACAAGCTACATAGAAAACGGCTTTTCATTTCTCTTAAAGTCGATTACAGATATTAGCACGGTAAGTGTACAGGTTTTAATCTCGTTAATACTTAGCTTATTCTTCCTGCTCGAAAAACCCCGCCTACTTGCATTTACGAGTAAGTTCAAAAAAAGTAAAGTTGCGCCATTTTACCTGGAGATCGAGTACTTCGGCAGTAAGTTTTCACGCACCTTTGGCAAAGTAATTGAAGCACAATTTATGATTGCCCTGATTAATACATTTCTTACGGTCATTGTATTAATCATTCTTGGATTCCCACAGATCTTTGGATTAGCGATTATGGTCTTTTTCTTAGGGCTTATCCCTGTTGCAGGTGTAATCATTTCACTTATCCCGCTATCTCTCATCGCCTATACAATCGGGGGCTTTTTAACCGTTATTTACTTGCTCATCGCAATTATGGTTATCCATGCAATTGAAGCGTATATTCTTAATCCGAAATTGATGTCTTCTAAAACAGACTTACCTGTATTTTATACATTTATTGTCTTGATCTTTTCCCAGCATTTCTTTGGTGTCTGGGGGTTAATTATCGGAATACCGGTGTTTGTATTCTTGCTGGATATATTGGATGTAACGAATATAGATACAAAAGAGCAAAAAACAACGTGAGGCTTTTATTAGACACACGTTGTTTTTTTATGTTTATTAATTTTGTAAGGAAGATTTTAACCGCTCTATTTTTTAGTATACATAATCCTTTTCTAAATGAATGATACAAAATTACAATAAATTCTAACTTTTTTGGAATAATTGGCTTCTGATACTTATTGTACAAAAGACTGAAGTTTAGAAAAGATGATAGAAATTAAACTCCTTATAGTTCATGCTAATAACTGCCTTTGTGTCAGTCATGAAAGCCTGTATATAAGGAACGTAAGAAATACGGTCTTAAGGGCGCGCGTAGAGCTCCACAATTTTCAAAACGTTAGGGATACTGTTATATCAACGTTTATGGCACTTCTCATATATTTGGGAAGTGCTTTTTTATATAAATTGGGTACGAAAATGGGTACTCCTAGTTTTTGTAAACACTATTCCATTTTATCTAATCATTCATTTTGTACATCTTTTAATCGTTGTTCAAACTTCCGATATGCGGATAAATCCACTATATTTGGTGTATTTACATAGACTTGTGTTGTTTTTGCATCAGAATGTGTTAAAGCACGTGAAATTTCTTCCATAGAAGCACCGCCTTCATAAGCTAGGGTACTAAAGGTATGTCTCAATTTATGAGGTGTTACATGAGAAAGTTCTTTGTGACGACGCTTTACAGCATTGACGCGATAGTTTAAATAATCAATATGAACAGGTACATTAATATCGCCTTTCGAATTAGTGTAGGTGAATAGAAATTGTTCTTCGGTTTGTTTGATTCCAACTTTCAGTAATTCTTTTGCTTGTTCCTTTTTCCACTTTGATAGTAGGTTAACTAAGGAAACAGGTAACTGGAACTTTGTATTTTTTCGCCCTTTTGTAGCAGTTATTTTTCCGTCTTTTGTTTTATTTTGAACAAGTAAAATAGTTCCTTTTTCTAATTCGATATGTTTCCATTGCAACGCATAACTTTCACTTTTTCTATCACCAAGATTCAAAGTTAGGGTAAATAGTACATAATCTTGCAAAGTTAAATATCCTTTATCTTTATCTTCTTGAACAGCTTTTACCCAAGCAAGTAATTCCTCTGCGGAAAGAGATTCTCCGTTCAATTCTCTTTCTGCTTTTAATCGTTGTTTTAAAGGGTCACCAACATAACCAATGATTCGGGCAATACGATTATACTCAATATAGTTTAATAACTCTGCAATATCGAAAAGTTGATTGACATAGCTTTTGATAATTTTGATATTTGCATAAGTTTGTGATTTTGCATTTAATTGTCTTAATACAAAATCATTATTCGTATTGAGCTCTAATAAAGAGTACTCACCAAACATCGGAAGGATATGCAATCGAAATACATCTTTTGTATTTTTAACAGTTTGAGAAGAAGGGACTTGTCGAGTTTTTCCACTAGAACCGTTACAATACATATCTATCCAAATTTGCTTGTAAAAGTCTTTAAATTTTATTGTTCCTTTTTGTTCGAGAGCACGCCCGTGTTTTTCTTTTTTTACTTGTTCAATCTTCTTTTTAATTTCCTTTTCTGCTTCTTGTGCTTCTGCTTTAGTAGAATAGGTTTTTCTAAATCGTTGTGTCGTTACTCCTAAAATTTTCCGAACCTCTTTTGGATAAAACACCTCAACTTTGTAACTCCCACTACTCATTTCTTTAATAGCCATACATTTTTCCTACTTTCTTGAAGTGAATCAGAACGTAAGAAAGACTACACCCTGATTATAACGCATATTTTTCAGAAAGTGTCGATTCATGCATGTTTCGCCAACCATTCATTCATTGCCTGTTTATCAAAAAGTAGTGTTCGATTAATCATAATTCTTGGAAATCCTTGCTCAATCCACTTATCCAAAGTATTATTCGATATTCCTAGATATTCACAAGCTTCCTTTTTTCTAAGGTATCTCTTTTCTAGTGCAGAGTCTTTTCTAGCTTGGGATATAGCATTTGATATAGTCGAATAAATGTTTTGTTGCAGTGTGTTAAGTTGTTCGTCGGTTAATACAATATTAATCGTACTCATGATAACACTTCCTTAATATAACAAACTATTGTTCTTCAAATGTTATTTCCTTTTTGAAGGAGTACCATATTCATAAATCAGAATCTACGCTGTATAATGGTATGTTCGTATAAAAACTGAAAAAAATCAGACGGCTGTTGGTACAGCTCCACGGGAATTTCACCCCTGCAAGTATTTCTTCCAGCCCTACTCATGGCTTGCGACGCTTCAAACGCTCGAACCATGACGATAGGGGAGTATCATTATCCTAACTGATGGGTTATCGCCAGCAATCCACCACGATTGCCTTAGACTCATAGATTATCGCCTCGTTTCTAACGAAAGTCATGGCGTATGAATCAGATGGCTCGCCATCAGTTGAATGTATCTGATTTTTTAGTTTATACTGCACAGCGTTATCTTCCGTGCTTTCTTTGTCAAAGAACAAATATATGATTAATGAAAGGGAAAACCTAACCATTCTGTATTCAAATTTTGAAAGCTAAAACAGATTGCATAAGCTTCGCTCGTAAGCGTTCACGTATATCTTCATCGATGCCCCAATAAGTGTTTCCTTGTTCATCACGGAGCTTACGCATGGATAGGCTTGTCATATAGCTTCCATAATGCAAAACAACTACTTTCATTGCTTCTGGCTCACCCTTATTTGCAGCTAAAATAATTGGGTACGGCAATAAACCTCGCTCGTTGTTTTCAACATTAGAATTAATCACTCCATTCATCTGCATGTTCCTCCAAAAATCGTTTTAACCTTTTGAAAGAGCTTGTCCGCCTATACTGAACGGTACTACGTGGAATATTGAGTATTTCAGCTATTTCTACATCTGATTTGTTAAAAAAATAATATAGTAGGACAGTGATACGCTTTCCTTTTGGCAAAGTATGCAGCGCTTCAGCAAGTAATTTCGGAGTGATTTTCTTTCCAGCCACTTGAAAACTTTGCCCTTCTTCTCCAGGTATAGAGTTGATTTTCTTCTTGTGGTGTAAGGTCAGAAAATGTCATCTCCTTTGTTAGACGTTGTTGTTGCCTTTCGTTATAAATATTAATAGCTTCATTCTTCAAGACACGTTTACAAAAGGCGTTAAATGCACAGCGAACTTGCCACTCGGTACGATCTGGTTCTATCATGCATGTCCTCTCCCTTCGCAACTGCAAAGGTGGGTGATGATTTCCCCTTTCATAACCTTCAACAAACTTTTTTCTAAAATGCCGAAAAAAAGAACTATTTTTTTGAAAAAATTTGTAAAAAGGCGAAAAATCCACCGATTAGAACGAGATAAATTTATTTTTATGAAATTATTAGGCTTACACACAATTATCTTTTACTTTTTTTAAAATCCCTCTTGACGGGTACCTATGAATTAGTGTACTATTTAACTATAACACTAGCACAAAGAAACCACAGGAGGAATTAAAATGACCGCTTGGTTTGATTTAACGAAAAAAGAATTTCACCTAGGACTTCCAGCGTTTATATTCTCACTGATTGCCTTGATTGGAATTTTCACAATTAGTATTATGTTTGGCCTTTCAACTAATCTCATGTGGGAAATGTTAACAATAGGAGCGTTTGTAGCAGTTGCTCTTCATGTTTTTTATTTAGCTTATTACCTGCTTTACAGCTTGAGCGTAGAACGTAAACGAATGCATTTATGGCTTCATAATCCGTTGCCAATCGAGTCAATCCTATTAGCGAAGCTCATTTCTGGTCTAGTCTATATGCTCATTACTCTTATCACTGCAGTTATCGTGCTATGGCAGGCTTATAGAAATAGTGCATTGACTATCAATTTAAATGAATGGCTAACTACCGCTATATCGTCTGTCATTGCCTTACTATTAACTGCGTTGTTATTGGGATGTACTTATTTGTTTTTCTGGACAATCTTTATGGTATTGAGCAAAACATATAATGATTTTTTCAGTTTTGTGTTAGCATTCTTTTTGTTTCTCGCCGCTGCTTCACTTCTCAATATAATTGGTGATTTATCTTTCTTAACCGATTGGGGTGTGATAAACAGCGACAGTGTACTTTCAGGTTTTGAGTTAAACATTTCAAACGAAAATTACCATTATGAAATCGAACATTTATCAACCATCTTTTATATTGGTCATTTTGTAAGGGATCTTGTATTGGCTGTCCTACTTTTTGCTGGCAGTAGTTGGATTCTTGACCGTAAAGTTGAGGTGTAATTTATGACTGATCTATTCCATTCTGGAGAGCCGATTTATTTACAGTTAGCTGAACGTATTAAACGGCAAATCTGCCGTGGTGAGTTACACCTTGGAGAAAAGCTTCCATCAATACGTGATATGGGAATAGCTGTAAACGTGAATCCAAATACAGTACAGCGAACATACAGAGAATTAGAGTGGTTGAAAATCGTGGAGTCCAAGCGCGGGCAAGGAACCTTTGTTACAGATGATGAACAAGTTCTTCAAGCGATTAGAGAACAAATGAAAAAAGAAGAAATCTCTCATTTTGTGCAAGGAATGCGGGAAATGGGGTATTCTGACGACGAAATTCAAGCAGGAATCGAATCTTATTTAGCAGAGAAAGGAGCGCCTGAGCAATGATCTCATTTCAACAAGTAACAAAAAAATATCGGCAAAAAGTAGCATTAGATAAAGTGAACTTAAAGCTAACAAAGGGAAAAATTATCGGATTGGTTGGTGAAAATGGAAGTGGAAAATCTACGATGCTGAAGTTAATCGCTGGTCTGACTTACCCGACAAAAGGGGAAGTGCTTATTAATGAAAAAACCGTAAATCGCCGTTCAGCCTCTATTGTTTCATATTTATCAGAGCTAGATGAGTACTACAGGTTTTATAACGTGGAAAAGACCATTGAGTTTTATGCTAGTCAATTTTCCGATTTTGACCTTAAAAAGGCCAATGAAATTTTAACCTTTATGAAGCTCAATCCGGAAAGTAAACTGAAAGAACTCTCAAAAGGAAATCGAGGAAGGCTAAAAATTGTACTTTCTCTTGCACGAAATGCCCCTATTATCATAATGGATGAACCACTTTCAGGTCTTGATCCAATGGTACGTCAATCCATTGTCAAAGGGTTGCTTTCCTTTGTTGATTTAAAAAAACAGCTCGTTCTAATTACTACTCATGAGATCCAAGATTTAGAAAACATCTTAGATGAAGTGATTGCAATAAAGGATGGAACAATCATCGGTCACCATAATGTAGAGCAACTGCGAGAAGAACAAAACCTCGGAATCGTTGAATGGATGACAACTATTTATGAGTAAGACATTTTCTTTAGGGAGAATCGCTATCTGCCAATAGGAATCTGCTTAGTTAATACGGTAGGTTTTTAAATGATAAATGGCAATTGTTCTGACCATATATAAGTTTTTTATGTAATAAGGAGGAAAAAATTAATGGATATCATTAAAACAAATCGGTTGACGAGAAAATACGGGAAGCAATACGCAGTAAACAATATCAATTTAAACGTAAAAGAAGGATCGATTTATGGATTCTTAGGACCGAATGGAGCTGGGAAAAGTACTACTATTCGTATGCTTCTTGGTCTGATTAAACCGTCAACGGGAAGTGTGCAAATATTAGGGAAAGATTTAAGAAAACATCGAATGGAGATTTTGAGTCAAGTCGGGTCGTTAGTAGAAGCACCTTCGTATTATGGTCATTTAACAGGATATGAAAATTTGGAAGCTGCCCGACGATTACTAGGAGCACCAAAAAGTCGCATCACGGAGGTTTTAAACATCGTTCGATTGAACAAAGCAGCAGATAAAAAAGTCAAAAACTATTCATTGGGAATGAAACAACGCCTAGGGATTGCAACTGCTTTACTGAACAAACCGAAGCTTCTTATATTGGATGAACCTACAAACGGACTTGATCCAGCAGGGATCCAGGAAATACGGGAACTGATTAAGGCGATGCCAAAACATGACAACATGACGGTCATCATTTCAAGTCATTTACTAAGTGAAATTGAACAAATGGCTGATCAAGTGGGCATCATTAATAAAGGTGAGTTAATTTTTCAGGACTCCATCGATGTGCTAAAAGAGAAAAGTAAACCTAAATTACACATCGGCGTCAATCGTGCGGACCAAGCCTTTACGTTTCTGAAAGAACAAGGATATGATGCTAAACTTACCGATACGAGAGTTATCATGGAAGACGCAGACCCTGTATTTGCAGAGAAAATCAATTATACTCTGCTTTCCGAAGGTTTTCGGGTAAACAGATTGGAAGAAGTGAAACAATCCTTAGAAGATATATTTATCGAACTAACAGGGGTGGGTGAATCTGTATGATGAGCAAGGTGGTAAGTTCAGAAATAGTAAAATACAAGCGAACATGGCTTTGGATTCTTCCGTTGATCATACCATTCATTATTGTACTGGCAAATGGTTTGAATATATTTTTACGCTATGACACGATTGTTCAACAAGCCGCTAAGGATGGAATGACCATGTGGGACCCAATATGGATATTTAGTTTTTTTCTTATACTTCTAGCCGTTCCACTAGAAGTAACACTAATCACATCCATCATTGCAAATATAGAACATCAGGGGAACAGCTGGAAGTCTATTTTCTCCATGCCTGTTTCACGATTTCAGATATACGTTAACAAATTTGCTTGGTCAACGGTTCTAACGATTATTTCGGGATTCATTTTAATGATAGGAATTATCATCTTAGGTATGATGGTTGGAAATGACACCTTTCCTTGGACGCAAATTTTAGGTTTTTCCCTTTTTCCATTTTTGACTGCTGTTCCACTGATTGCTTTGCAGTTATGGCTAGCGCTTACCTTTCAAAACCAAGCAATACCGATTACGATTGGTTCCCTTGGAATTTTACTAACCATTCTTGGGGGACAGTTACCATTAGGAAAATGGTTACCCTGGACATTTTATGTCCAAGTATTGCCATCGCCTAACCAGGAATCGGTTGGATTACCGTGGGACATTGTTGGCACGAGTTTTATCATAGGTTTATTGCTTCTTTTCGTTGGGTTTATTCATTTTAGAAAAAAAGAATTTGCATAAGGAGGGAAAATAGATGTTCTCCAATCTTTTTTCAGTCGAACTTTTAAAAACAAAACGATCGGTTCTTTGGATTATTGCTCTTCTCATTCCAAGCTTAGCAACCTTTCTAGGAGTCGGAAATTTACTTGTTAACGCAAGAGAGTTTATCGAACCAGACGCTAATTTATGGGTTGACGCGTGGTCACAGGTTGTCATTTTTTACGGAATGATCTTTCTCCCTATTCTTGTTGGTATTTATGCTTCTACCATCTGCAGGGTTGATCATTTAAATGGAGGATGGAAGCAAGTGTTAAGCTTTCCTATTTCTCACGTAAAGCTTTACTTTGCTAAATTACTTACTTTATATTTACTGTTGGCAGTCACTCAGATTTCCTTAGTTATTCAATATGTTGCCATCGGTCACCTCTTTGATCTCTCGGGAACGTTTATATTAAAAGATTTTATCATCTATGGTCTATTTGGCTGGCTTGCTTCTCTACCGCTTGCTTCGTTACAGCTATGGTTAGCCTTTAACTGGAAAAGCTTCGCGCTTCCACTTACTGTTAACATTGGGTTGACAATCCCTGTCTTAATGGTAAGTCAGACTCCATATGGCTTTTTCTATCCATGGGCTCAGCCATCTATGATGATGTCACCAGCTTATGAGGCGTTCCGACCACCAATTGAACAATTGCTTATCATATTTAGCGTATTGCTTGTTCTTTTTACTGTTTTAGGGTTGCTTCACTTTAGGAGAAAAGAATTCAGTTAGTCC
>NZ_JAXHDC010000026.1:0-48681 GCF_037072045.1 Oceanobacillus sp. MO10714A
TGAAAAACCGCCTGGCGCCTTCCCTATCCCGAGCTCAACTCTCCCAGGGGAGAGCAAGGATAATAGCTGGAAATCTTCTACTACCTTGAACGGACTATAATGCTGGAGCATCACTCCGCCTGAACCAACTTTAATCGAAGTTGTTTTTGCTAATAAATGAGAGACGAGCACTTCTGGGGAAGTCCCTGCAAGGTCAAGCGTCTGATGGTGTTCTGAAACCCAAAAGCGTTCGTAACCCCATTCTTCTGCTTTTTGCACCAATTCGACCGTCCGCCTCAACGCATCTCCCGCTGTTTTCCCCGGTGAAATCGGGCTTTGATCAAGTATTCCTAATTTATATGTCAAAGTATTCTCCCCCTCCTATACTTTACGATTACAAGGCTAGCTCCTTTACATGTTCAGTTGGATTAGCCGAGTCGTCAGCAGAGCCATGATTTCGATGGAAGTCCTTTAAAAACTTTTTCGTCCGCTCCTTCTTGGGATGATCGAATATCTCCTCTGGTGTCCCTTGCTCAACAATTGCTCCATCAGCCATGAAAATTACTTTATCCGCGATATCACGGGCAAAGTTCATTTCATGCGTGACGATAATCATCGTTTTATTATGATTCGCGATTTTAGAAATGACACGAAGCACTTCTCCTACCCACTCGGGATCAAGTGAAGAAGTCGGTTCATCGAAGAGAATCGCATATGGATTTACTGCAAGCGCCCGGGCTATTCCAACTCGCTGTTGTTGCCCGCCAGACAGTGCAATCGGATATTGATTCGCTTTATCCAAGATTCCTACTTGACTCAGTAAATCTCTTCCCATTTCTTTCGCAGCTTCTTTTTTCATTTTCTTCGCTACGACTAAAGCATGGGTGATATTTTCTAATGCTGTTTTATTTTTAAATAAATTGTAATGCTGAAACACCATAGAGGTTTGCATTCTTAATTTATTTATCGTTGTCCGTTTCGTTTGATTCACGTCTATCGCGACACCACCAATTTCAATTTGACCTGAATCCGGTCTTTCTAAAAAATTCATGCAACGCAGGAGTGTTGATTTCCCGGAACCAGACGGTCCAATAATTACGACAACTTCTCCCTCATCGACATCAAAACTAATGTCTTTCAAGACAACATGGTCTTTAAAGCTCTTCCGTATGTTCGATACTTTTATCATCAATATCCACCTTTCAAGTGCGCAAATTAATAAACTAGTATTCACACCATTTTACTAAGGATTGGAAATTGAATTGATTATAGCACCTAATTAGTCAACTGACAATAGGCAAAAGTCTAATATATTATTTTCCAAGATGAAAAAGGGGAATTAATGCTGAAAATAATCTTAATGTATAATAGTACATATACGATTCAATATTTAATTGTGATTTTTTTCACTAAAAAGGCACTTCAGTCCATTCTAAAAGAAATTTCAATCGAACTCGTATACCTCAGCATAGATAAAGACGCGTTGGATAAAAGAGAAGCAATTACTGCTTGGGACCACGGAAATATGCGATTACGGCAACTTCTTATTATCGTTAAAGAAATTATGAAATACCGGAAGATAAGCGGAATTGATATTTGCGGAGAATATCCGGTAAGTCCGATGACGGAATTTGAACGGGAGATCGTAACAGCAATAAAGAAAAACAGTTACGCAAACGAATTTTTAGTAAAACATATACTGCATTGGTTAAGAAAGACGGATCACGACCCAGAAGTTTTACACGCTTAATACAATGGGGTATAGACAATAACCTCTAACCCAATAGAATGAAGCAAATTTAAGTAAATAATGAACCCCTCTTGAGCCTAATCCAACTCAGGAGGGGTTCTGTCTTATTCCTTATCCAAATAGCTAAAGAAGCTAGACCTGTTCCACTAATTTTCCGGATAAATAAATTCATTCAGGTAATAAGGTACAATACTATCATAATAAGCTTTTCTCTCTTCAACAAAATGTCTTATCTCTGTAAAAAATGCATCATCCAGCAAAGGATAACGAACGGTCCGAACTTGATCCAACACCGAATTATGTTCAATAACCGCGTCAACACTAGCGATTAATTGGTCCACAAGTTTTTCACTCGGCGTGATTCCCATAATGTCATTATAAATTTGTGCATCTTTTTCAGTGTCCAATGCGTGATACGGCAACTTCATATCGATATGGATACCATCAACAAGCTGCTTGTCATATAAAGTCCGTAACTTATTATAATAAATACCGCTTGTCGTTACGATGATTTTCCCATCAAAAAGATTTCTTACTTGCCTCAATAAATCGCAAACCTTGTCCAATGGGTTAATGAGGAATTCCCCACCGCTGAACATAATTGCATCAAACAGAAAACCACTTTTCTTTAAATAGTCATAAAGATCATCTAGCGTTTTATATTCTTTCGGTGTGTTTGCAACGATTTCATCATAATTATGACACCCGAAACAATGGAGTGGACAACCAGATAAAGAATGAATCAATAAAGCCGTATGATCAGGCAAATCGGTAAATGTGCGAATAAAGGTATTATATAGTTTCATTATCATATGTTCACCGTGTATTAACGACGAACAACCTCCTTTAACGCATCTTCTTTCAATCTTTTTCTAATGGTCCAATCATGCCTTCTTGCTTTAGACCAGAAATTATATTTTCCTTCATAATAGCCCTTCTCATCGACGTGGATCCTGTTTCTTGAGATCATTTTCAAATACCCGATCACTCTGCTGAAGGTCGCAATATCTTCTGAATCGCAGACCGGACACTGATCTATATTTTTTGCATCTTCCGCAACGATTCTTTGGCCACACTCCATGCAAGAAGTAATCGTCGGTGTTAATGTAATATAATTGATCGGCTTCTCAAAGATTTTATCCAAATATTTCGCCAAACTTTCCGGTTTTACCTTCGCTTCCAAGAAGTGGTGTAAAACACTTCCAGAGGTTGCATATCCTTGAAATTCAGCGCTATTCTCCAACTGTTCCAGAAAATCCTCTTCCGAAAATGGCGTCATACAACCGCTCGTCAAATATGGATTCTCTCCTTCACCTTGTACAAACACTTCCCGCTCGTTTGCTTTTCCCCATTTCAGGTCATGGCGGGCTAATTTAATCGCTGCATTTTCAGCTGGTGCATATTCAATCCCGCAGGCAACTTTATCGCGTACAATGAATTCATTTACAATCTCGGTCATATATTGCATAATAGCATGAGCAACCATTTTGCCAGCTTTATCTTTCATCCCGTCTTGATATCCTAAGTTAATTAATCCTTCATTCATACCTGTAAGGGCAAACACGTTAAAATAGTTTTTTAAATCTTTATTATAAGCAAAGAAAGTAGGATATAATTCTTTGTTCGCTTCTATCCATTTTCTTTTTGCCATATGCGCTTCTTGCATGACTTCCATATATTCACGGATCTTCACTTTCACAAGTTCCATATCATGTCCGAATTCCAGAAGAACTCGGTTCATATTTAAATTCAGTACTTGGACAGCGCCTGTTGAACCGGTTGATGATCCGAACACGCCTCCTCCAGCTTTCGAGAGCGTTTCTAAATTAATTTGCAGTCTGCAGCAAAGACTTCTGCTCACTTCAGGATCTTTCGCCTGGATTAGCGGATTCAGAGTTTTATAATACGGATCTTCAAATGGCTTTGTTTTAAAGTTTTCGAAATAGACACCACCCCATTGATACATTTTATCCAATAGTTCGATAAACACGGGATTTTCATAATTGAAGTAATCATCAATTTGCACCGTTAATAATGGGAAGGTAAATGGAATGCCATTGCTTCCTGTTCCGTTCCTCATTACCTCAATAATTGCCCGGTTCATTCGGTCAAAGTAAACCTCTGGAATATCTTTATATTGTATATTCCTTCCTTCTCCGCCGATTACAACGTATTCATCCTTGATTTCCTCAGACGGCTTCCCAAACTCTAACGTAATATTTGAAAAACTACTCTGAGCTCCGGACCGAAGCGGCATATTAAGCTCCCAAATCAGACTTTGAAACAGTTCTGCTAATTCCTCATCAGTATACGTAGTGCCCCTGCTTTCTTCATCGAATAAATAAGAAGCTGTAATGGTAGAAAGCTGTGCCAACATCACCGCACCGGAAACCTGTTGGGATACTAATGTAACAACATTACTGAAATGCCTGAGTAAAGTAGGTATCCGCTTCGCTGGTTTAGAAGTAATCATGTTTTTAGCAAGCGTTGGAATTCCTTTTGTCGCGATATCCATACAACTGATGGATACACAATACGGGGCAAGCTGTTTGTCATGGACATAAACGACACCGTCATCATAAAGCTCTTTCATTCTTGGTGGTAGAATTTGTGTAAATAAAAATTCTTCCTCTGCATGATTCGTTAGATTGTGCCTTAAAAGTGGTAAGGAATAGACATAATTACTATTTTCATGTCTTAAATAATCTGTTTGCTTATTCTCTTGCTGTGATGTGAATTTCTGAACAATATCCATTGTACTTTGGAACATATTAATCCCTCTCCTTTAGACATTTTAATCCATAACTTGATGAACCACCTTCACCTTAACACAATATATTGTACCACTAAGTGACTTCCATCACTATATATAGATTGCGTCGAAAAGAGTACGACTATTTGACAGTTTTGTGAGGTTACTCACGGTCCCCTGCATTTTTAACTAATTTGAAAAAGATAGGTGCGGAGGCAAATTCCTCTTTGGCACCTATCTTTTTCAATAGACTAGTCTTCTAATACTGTCTTCGCAATCGTCTGATCTAATTCTTCAAAGTCATCATAAGAAATCGTTTCGTATAGTTCTTTTCTCGTCTGCATATTAAATACACCATCTGCTTGCGAGCCTTGCTCTTTGATTAGGGTAAAGATCCGTTCATATGCCTTTGCTGCTACTCTCAAAGAAGTTACCGGATAAATGACCATACGGAAGCCCATATTCTGAAATTCTTCTGCAGTAATAAATGGTGTCTTCCCAAACTCCGTCATATTCGCCAGCAACGGGGCATCCACTTTTTCAGCAAACAGACGGAATTCTTCATCCGTTTGTAAAGCTTCAGGGAAGATTGCATCGGCACCAGCTTCAACATAACTTGCTGCGCGCCGGATTGCTGCATCTAGTCCTTCCACCGCCCGTGCATCCGTTCTGGCGACGACAACTAAGGAAGGAGCAACTTCTTTAATTGCTTTAATCTTTTGTACCATTTCCTCTGTCGTAACGAGCTGTTTTCCATTTAAATGTCCACATTTCTTGGGAAGCTGCTGGTCTTCAATCTGAACGGCAGCTACATTTGCTTCCACCATTTCCCGCGCTGTGCGTGCCACGTTTAATACACCGCCAAACCCTGTATCAATATCAACGAGTACTGGTAAATTCGTTGCTCTGACAAGATCCCTTGCCCGTTCTGCTATCTCTGTTGCTGTAACGATACCAAGATCCGGCAGTCCTCTGCTCGCCGTATAAGCTCCGCCAGATAAATATAAAACGGAGAAACCTGCGTCCCTTGCAACTAAGGCAGCCATCGCATCATGTGCCCCCGGTATTTGTAAAATATCCTCCGCTTCCATTTCTTCTTTTAATTTTTCAGCTAATTCCTTCTGTGTTGACAGTTGATCCACAATCCACGCCATACCTGCGTCCTCCTTCTCCATCATTGACACGTATTAATTTATAAGAAATAACTCAACAAATTCATTCACATTCATGTTTGCTAACTTTTCATAATCATAGCTTATCGCTTCAATCTTCTTGCGTTGTTTATCTGTATAATGGGTTGCTAAGTTTTCCGTATACTTCTCCATTATTTTCGGAATGGCTTCCTCACGTCTGAAGCGGTGCCCTAATGGATACTCGCGTTCTACTTCTTCTGTCGATGACCCGTCTTTAAAATGAACTTGAACAGCATTCGCGATTGAACGTTTAGCAGGATCTAGATAGTCCTTTGTATATTCTTTATTTTCTACGACGATCATCTTATCACGCAGAATATCAATGATTGGATTTGCTGCAAAATCATCCTCATAATGTTCTGCCCGTATATCTCCTTCAAGCAGGGCGATAGCCGTTATATATTGTAAACAGTGATCCCGGTCTGCCGGATTATTCAAAGGTCCTTTTTTATCAATAATGCGAATAGCAGATTCATGAGTTGTAATCGTAATTTTATCTATTTCCTCTAAGCGACTAGCGACTTCTGGATGTAACTGTACGCCTGCTTCTGCTGCTGTTTGTGCATGAAATTCAGCTGGGAAGGAAACTTTGAACAACACATTTTCCATTACATAACTATCCAGCGGCTGACTAAGCAATAGTTCTTTCTTATTAAATAAAACATCTTGGAATCCCCAACCCGGAGCACTAAGTGCAGTTGGATAACCCATTTCACCTTGCATGGCCATCAACGCTAGGCGTACTGCTCTACTCGTTGCGTCACCAGCGGCCCAGGATTTTCGTGATCCAGTATTCGGGGCATGACGATACGTTCGTAAGCTTCCATTATCAATCCAAGCATTCGTAAGTGCATTCGTTATTTCTTCCCGTCCACCACCAAGCATTTTCGTGACAACAGCTGTTGATGCTATCTTAACAAAAAGGACATGATCAAGTCCTACCCGATTCAAACTATTCTCGAGCGCAAGCACCCCTTGGATTTCATGTGCTTTGATCATCATTTCCAGTACTTCTTCAACTTTAAGCGGTTCTTTCCCCTTCTGAATTCTTACTTGGCTAAGGTAATCAGCAACCGCGAGAATTCCGCCTAAGTTATCGGATGGATGGCCCCATTCCGCAGCAAGCCATGTATCATTATAGTCGAGCCAGCGAATCATCGCTCCAATATTGAACGCTGCTTGAATAGGGTCAAGTACATGAGAAGTTCCGGGAACTCGCGCCCCATTCGGAACAATTGTCCCTGGCACGACTGGTCCAAGCAATTTCGTACATTCAGGATAATCAAGCGCTAAAATACCACAGCCCAACGTATCGAGTAATACATATTGCGCTGTTTGAAAAGCTTCTTCACTCGTAATATCCTTATTTAATACATAATCCGTGATTTCTTCTATTAACATGTCTGTTTTTTGATAATCATCTGTTTGTAGCATCATTTGTCCTCTCCATTTCCATTTTTTATCCATGATTGACTAAGCGTAACGTGCACCGATATAGTTCACACGAGGTCTATAAAGCCGGTTATTACTGTGCTGCTCAATGACATGAGCAGCTAATCCAGCTGTCCGTGCACTGAAGAAAATAGGTGTATAAAGCGGAATCGGTATTCCCAGTTTCCAGTACACGGGCGCTGCGTAATAGTCTAAATTCGGATAAAGCCCTTTTTCCCTTTCCATTATTCTCTCGCCAGCTTCACACATCTCTAGCAGGGAATAATCGCCATCTCGCATGCAGAGCTGCCGGAGAGCTTCTTTCGTAATAAGGGCTCTCGGATCAATTTTCTTCATATAAACCCTGTGACCAAATCCCATCACTTTTTCCTTTTGTTGCAGCTTATTTAGAAGTAATTCCTCAAATTCTTCTACGGTTTGCACTTCATTTAGCATATACATCACCGCTTCATTCGCTCCGCCATGCAAATTCCCTTTTAACGAGGCAATTGCTCCGGTTAATGCGCCGTAGATATCCGAGTTCGTAGAGGCAATTACTCTTGCAGTAAAGGTGGAATTCGGCATTTCATGCTCGCTATATAAAAGGAGCAAACGATCAAAAATCGCTGCTTCTAAATCACTTGGTTTCTTTCCGGTAATCATGTTTAAAAAGTTTGCACTGTAGGATAAATCGGCTTGCGGATAAATTGGCTCCTCCCCGTGGAAAATTCGATAACTATTAACCGTAATCGTCGGTAGTTGCCCTAATAATTGATAGGCCCGTTTTTTATTTGCCGTAAGCGTTCGGTCTTCTATATCCTCATCGAAACCAGCAAGAATGGATAACCCAGTACGCATTCCATCCATTGGATGTGTCTGCTTTGGTAATAAACGAAGCACTTCGATTACAACTTCCGGAACATCATAATGCTGTTTCAGTGTTCCTTCTATGGAGACTTTTTCCGTCGCTGTGGGTAAGGTACCCTCCAATAATAAATGTACAATTTCCGCATACTCCTTGCTCTTAGATAGCTCAATCAGATCATGGCCTTGAATGATGATTTTCTCTTCATCTACATCTAGAAATGAGATTGATGTCTCTGCCGCAATGACTCCTTCTAACCCCGGAACAAACTTTTCCTTTGTTTCCATGAATACCATCCCTCGCTTTTTATTTTCTTACCCACCTGAGAGCGTTGACAAAGAAGTGATCTAGTGACTTTTTCTCATCTGCCATCATTATAATATTGATTGTAAGATTGGAAAAATATATAATATTGATAATTAGCCATAGATTTTTCCTATATCATAGAGGAGGATGTACTTCGTGAATTATCAGGATTGGGAAATGTTAGCCGCTCTCTATACCACCGAGAATATTACGAAAGCCGCAGAACAGTTATTTGTCTCACAGCCTACCCTAACCTCGCGTATTCAGAAATTGGAAGAACATTATGATGTACAACTCATTATCCGGAAACGAAGAGGAGTTACCTTCACACCAGAAGGAGAACAATTAGCGCAGCATGCACAGAATATGATTCGCGAACAACGCATGATTGAAGAAAAAATTAACAATATGAAAAATCAAGTCACCGGTACACTACGAGTCGGCGTATCCAATTTCTTTGCACTTAATAAAATGCCGAAGTTATTGCGATTATTTAAACAGGAATATCCTCATGTAGAATTCCAAATGGTTACCGGATGGAGCAGTGCCATGCACCGCCTCGTTTTAAACAACGAAGTGCATCTAAGTTTTATTAAAGGGGACTATCCATGGAAAGGAAAAAGGGAGCTTTTATATGAGGAAGAAATCTGTGTTGCCTCACCGTGGGATTTCACATGGGACGATCTCCCCAATATGCCCCGGATTGATTATCATACCGACGAAAATATGAAGAGTTTGGTGGATGAATGGTGGTACCATCAATATTCCAAGCGTCCAAATACGACAATCCAAGTCAATCAAGTGGAAACATGCAAAGAGATGATTGTAAATGGTCTTGGTTTTTCCATTCTTGCAAATTTAGTTGTCCGTCCCTATCCAGAGCTATTTGTAAAACCACTCTATAAACCATCAGGAGAGCCAATGATAAGGAAAACGTGGATGTATTATCATGAAGACTCATTACAATTAAACATTGTCCATGCCTTTATTCGTTTTATTAGAGGGGTGGATGTTAAAGCAATATAGTCATTTACTGTATCCTTTCATTCAGCGTAAGTGCAACCTTCTCCTGGAGGTCCGCAGTCCAGACACCTCTCGCTTTCCGCAGGCGGCTGGTGAGCCTCCTCGGGCTAAGCACTAAGGGGTCTCACCTATGCCTTTCGACGAACAGGAAGTTCTAATGCCGGCGTTGGTCACAGGACGTGACCGTTCTTAGACGGCCTCCTGCAGGAGTCTCGAGGTGTCTGGACTGCTCCGAGGGAAAGCCCAACTTGGTACACTATTTTTCATTTAGAAATAAATAGCTTATTACAATGCGATAGTTTCCATTAATAATAACGTTCTCTACCAGTTCAGTTGCCCGGCGGACGGTGACTCCTGCGGGAAAAGCACGTGTCCAGACCTGAGCAGGAAGCGATTTTCTTCCGAGAGCAGACTAAGAACGCTCTTATGTGGCAACGTCTGACATTAACGTCCTGTGAGTCGACGCTGAGGCCGTGCCTTAGGATGCGCATCCGTCCGCCGGGCAACTGAACGGTAATTAGAACGCCAATAGAATGAATGCACAAAATACTTACGCTGAATGAAAGTAATTGTCAGTTGATTTTGAGTGAGAGAGGAGATTTTGATGCTACCATTTACGGAAAAGGTCATTCAAATTATCAAAGATATCCCCGAGGGAAAAGTTATGACTTATGGACAAGTAGCAAAGCTCGCGGGGAATCCACGCGCAGCTCGGCAAGTTGCTCGGATTCTTCATACGATGAGCAGAAAACATCACCTGCCATGGCATCGGGTCATTAATGCTAAAGGACAGATCGCGATGAAAGACGAAGGAAAGTTCAATGAACAGCGCTTGTCTTTGGAAGCAGAGGGTATTGAAGTCAACAATGCTGGAAAAGTTGATTTAATGAAATATAGAGAAGAACCCTAGATTAATTGAGTTATTTATGCTATTATTTTCAATTATACACACAATTAGTATTCGCAATATTTATAGTTTTTATTTAGGGGGAGGTAATTCATTTTGGAAACATTAGGTAAAATAAGTAGATTTGCCACAAGTACATTTGCTTTATGGGTTATTATATTTGCAGCACTTAGTTTCTTTATCCCGCAAGGTTTTGCGCGGATTGCGCCTCACGTATCGCTATTATTAGGTATTATTATGTTCGGGATGGGACTTACCCTTACCGTTGATGATTTTAAAGGTGTGTTTCTTGCTCCAAAAAGTGTATTAATTGGTGTCGTTGCCCAATATACAATCATGCCTCTCACGGCTTTTGCACTGGCGTATGCTTTTAACTTACCTCCTGAAATTGCAGCGGGAGTAATCTTAGTAGGTTGTTGTCCTGGAGGCACATCCTCTAACGTCATGACGTTTATGGCAAAGGGAAATACCGCATTATCTGTAACAATCACTGCGGTTTCCACATTACTTGCACCAATCATGACACCAACACTCACTTATTTACTCGCAAGCCAATGGCTATCGGTTTCCTTCATGGACATGTTCTTATCGATCGTCCAAGTTGTGTTACTGCCAATTATTCTAGGTGTCGTTATTCGAATGCTGTTTAGTAAGCAAGTCAACAAAAGCATGGATGTCTTACCTCTCATTTCCGTCGTCGGGATAGTTGCGGTTGCTTCAGCTGTTGTAGCGGTCAATAAAGAATCGATCATGACGTCTGGACTATTAATTTTTGCAGTCGTCGTCCTCCATAATTGTATTGGATATTTACTCGGATACATCGCTGCAAAAGCACTTAAGCTGGATTTCAAAGATCAAAAAGCAATTTCCATTGAAGTTGGAATGCAGAACTCAGGGCTCGCAGCCTCTCTTGGTCTCGCTCACTTTACACCAATTGCTGCCGTACCTGGTGCTATCTTTAGTGTCTGGCATAATATTTCAGGTCCGCTCCTTGCAAACTGGTGGGCAAAAAGAAGCCAGGATGATTCAGACGATAAGAAAGCAGCATAATATCTTTTACCATTCCAAGACCTGTATGATAGGATTAACCTCCCTATTATGCAGGTTTTTTCCATGAATGAATCGATTCCTATGTATGATTTCACATCTTTTTGCGAATGGATAATAACATACACTCAAAGATGAGGAGGATGTTCTCTGAAATTTTCTATTCGTGGAGACGCTCATAAACTCTATCTTCGTTTAAAAGAAATGCCAACTGAAGAGATAAAAAAGAGTCGTTATTTACAAGAAACGAAAGCAATAAAAGAATTTTACCAAACGCTCGACAAGGAAACATTACAATTAATTTATTACCAAATAGCAAAAGAAAAGAACGGTACCGGGATCATCCCAATCTTTGCAACAGCGATTCCCTGGCTCCTCTTTCTCTTTGCTAATCCGTTGGAAAGTTTTCTTTTTCAAGATGGAAGTTCCTACTGGATAATTTTCGCATTCCTTTATTTAGTTCTTCTCAGCATCAGTTTAATCTTACATTTTAAAGAAAAAGCATGGGCTGTCGTGCATGTGAAAATTATTCAAGACATTTTGGCGGAGCGGTGATAGGTATATCTCAACTTTATCAAATAAAGCCGAAATGATTTACTTTGAAATTCCCCTTTACAAGCGGCTAAATTCATTAATCTAATAAAATACCCTGAGTTCTTCAGTTAATAAAATAAGAAACAGCCTTGAACCCATATGAATAATGAATTCTCGGCTGTTTCATTTGTTCACTAAAGTTTTTGTGTTTCTTATCCTTTTTTACTCTATTTTTAATTTCTCCCAAAGTTATTTACTGATCTGCACGAAACAGCCGAGAAGATAAATTAATGCATGATTAACATTTTCGCTCATTATGGCGTTACTAGCATAATCCTCTCTAAAAGGGGGGCAAAGACTTTTTTCTTAACGATTCAAGTTTGTGCTTTCTCTATTGTTTTACCAAAGTTAGGTTGGCGTTTTTCCTTGAATGCTTGAACACCTTCTTCATGATCTTCCGTAGTAATAAGAGATGCTTGGGCAATACGTTCTAGTTCAAGTATTTCATCTAGTGTAGAATTATAAGATTGATTAGTAATCTTTTTTATAAAGCCATATGCAATAGTAGGACCTAAAGCTAACTTGCCAGCAAATTCATTCACCTTATTTTGAAAGTCATCTAGTGGATAAATGTGATTAACAATACCCAATGCATGTGCTTTCTCAGCAGTAATCGGTTCTGCACTGAATAATAGTTCTTTAGCAAGATAGGGACCTAATAATCTTGGCAAGAAATATAATCCACCACCATCAGATATTAAGCCAACTCTTGAAAAACTTAAGGCAAATTTACTGTTATCTGCAGCTAGTATAAGATCACTTGCCAATGCTAAATTAAACCCAGCTCCAGCTGCAAAGCCATGTACTGCCGCAATAATTGGCTTTTCTAAGTCCCTCATCAATAGAATTAATTCATTCAATGTTCCAATATGATCATAGGCTTCTAACGGCGCTTTCTTTCCCATAGTCTTTACATCTCCACCAGAGCTAAATGATCGTCCTGAACCTGATAGGACAACAACTCGTATTGTTTTGTCGTTTTTAGCAAGCTTAAAAGCATTTATTAAGGCCTCCATCATTTCTGGGCTAAAGGCATTTAAACTTTCCGGTCGATTTAGTGTAAGATGCATTATCCCTGCGTTAATTGTTATAATTAAATCTTCACTTTGAGTGTTTTTCATTATTTTCATTCTCCTTTTAGTTCATTTATTAAAAGCAGACTTTTTAATGAGTGAATCACTTACTTACCCCACTAAAAACTTCTTCAAGTTTATTCCTAATTGAATCTGGAATGGGTTCAGTTTTTTGCTCTGCATAATTAAAACAAACTAATGTAGCTGTGGCACGAGCAACCACTTCTTCTTTACTATTTGTAATTTCATGATGTACCGTAAAGCTCTTTGTTCCAATATCTGTAACAATAGTAGAAACCTTTAATATTTTGCCTCCAAAAGCTTGTGATATATAATCACATTTAGTGGAAGCTAAAATAAAATTAATCATCAATGGATTTTTATTAGTCTTTCCAATTCCAATTTCATAGAAAAACTTTGTCCGTGCTTCTTCAAAATATAAAAAATAACTTGTGTTATTTATATGACCAGCTGCATCTGTTTCCGCAAATCGAACAAATACCTCTATATCAAATGATTTTGTCATGGTAACCTCCCTAAAATTAAATTAATGTTGAAAACCCAAAATCTATCAACCTAGCTATTCCGCCTCAATAATTGTTGCAATACCCTGGCCTCCACCGATACAGGCGGTGATAAGTGCGTATCTCCCATTTGCACGTCTTAATTCATAGACAGCTTTTGTTGCAAGAATTGCTCCTGTGGCTCCTAGTGGATGCCCATGAGAAATAGCACCGCCATTAACATTTAATTTTTCCGGATCTAAATGAAGTTCCCTATCACAGGCAATTACTTGTGCTGCGAAAGCTTCATTTAATTCAATAATATCCATCTCATTTAAATGAAGGCCCGACTTCTCCATAACCTTTCTAGTAGCTGGAACGGGACCTATCCCCATAATATTCGGATCGACGCCAGCAACTGCTGAAGCGCGGATCGTTGCCAATGGCTGAACACCTAATTCTTCTGCCTTTTCTCTTGACATAATCACAAGAGCCGATGCAGCATCGTTTAATCCTGAACTGCTCCCTGCTGTCACTGTTCCTCCTTTTAGAAAAGCCGGTTGTAATTTAGATAACCCTTCGATTGTCGTCTCCGGCCGAGGATGTTCATCCGTTTTAAAAACAATGGGTTCCCCTTTTCGAACTGGAACGCTAATTGGTACAATTTGTTCCTCAAAGCGTCCTTCTTCCATTGCTTTAGCCATTCTTTGTTGACTCCGTAATGAAAATTCATCCTGCTCTTCTCTACTAATTTCATATTTTCTCACCAAATTTTCTGCCGTTATGCCCATTGGTGGATCGCCTATTTCCTTTGGTGAAAGTTGAGAGCCGCGAAACTGTGGTGGTGCTGAACTATATGCCCCTTCAGCTCTGTCCATCAAATATGGTGCACGACTCATACTCTCTGTACCACCAGCAACATAAATATCACCATCTCCTGCTCGAATTGCTTGTGCAGCTAAATGAATAGCATTAATTCCTGAACCGCACTGGCGATCAATTGTAAGACCCGGTAATTCCATTGACAATTCCGTTTGCAAGGCTGTTAACCTAGCAATATTTCCTCCACCACTTAATACATTTCCAAGAATCACATCATCGATAGATTGCGGATCAATACCTGTACGCTTAATTGCTTCTTTAATAACTTCTGCTCCAAAGACATGCGCCGGAACAGTTGCCAAAGCACCACCCTGTCTTGCTATTGCTGTTCGAACAGCTGATACGATAACTGCATCTCTCTCCATTGGATACTCTCCTTATGATTTTACTTTTAATCCATATTTTATTGATATATCCAGACATTTAATAGAAGGAATTCGGTAGTATACGGGTTTAGACATATTTCTTGAATGTGATTGCTCCATTAATTACCTCTTTTCCATCTTGATTCACAGCCGCTACAGTAAAATCAAGTAATCCTTCACGTTCTTTTTGTAGTTTCCCTTTAAGTGTTATAACATCCTCTAGAAAAACCATCCCTGCAAAGCGAATTTTATAATCTTGAATAAATCCTTCTTCTAAATAAGGTGTAAATAATTTTGCTAGGTTCCCCATTGTCCACATGCCATGAGCAATGATGCCAGGTAATCCTGCCTTTGAAGCTTCGGCATCGATTGTATGAATTGGATTAAAATCACCAGATGCACCTGCATATTTTATTAAATCAATTCTTGAAACTGGATGAAGTGTAATCTCTTCCAATGAATCACCAATTTGTAAATCAAAGATGCTAGTCATCTTACCAACTCCTTTCTTACTGTTTTTGTTATAATTACAGATTGCCTTTCCGTATATATAATTTTTCCGTCTTTATCCTCACCACTGCCTTGTAATATTACAAAACTAAGAAGACCCATCTTTCCTGTTTTTTCATAGTAATCAAGAACTTCGGTATAACAATAAACCTCTTCCCCTACCAATAATGGCCTTTTATAATGATATATCTGCTCTCCATGAATAAGACCGACATTTGGTAAGTTAAAATCCTCTATTTCTCCATAGTCGAAAACTCGAGGAAAAGTTGGGGGTGCTATATTTTGCTCGTATCTTGATTGTTTGCCATATTCTTCATCCACATAAATCGGATGTACATCGCCAATAGCTTCTGCAAACTTCTTAACCGCTCCCCTTTCAACAGTGTTTTTTACCTTTTCAGATCTTTTTCCAATTATATCTTTAAACATTTACACAACTCCCCTTTCTCATGTTTATTGATTTAATCTTTTGGTCCACCAGCAACATAAATGACTTGACCATTAACAAATGAAGACTGTTCGTCTGCAAAAAATGCTACTGTATTCGCAATATCAGCAGGCTTTCCACTTCTAGCAACAGGAATAGAAGCTACACTGAATTTCACCATTTCTTCAAATGAAATACCGATTCGTTCAGCTGTTTCTCTTGTCATTTCCGTTTCAATGAATCCTGGAGCTACTGCATTTACTGTAATTCCATATTTTCCAAGTTCAATTGCAAGCGTTTTTGTGAATCCTTGTAATCCTGCTTTTGCTGTTGCATAATTTGCCTGTCCACGATTCCCTAATGCCGAGGTAGATGAAACGTTTATGATTCGGCCATATTTTTTATCCACCATATATTTTTGAGCTGCACGTGAAGCATAAAATGTTCCTTTTAGATGGACATCCATTACTTGTTCCCAGTCACTATCAGTCATCTTAAATAATAAATTATCACGAATAATTCCAGCATTATTTACCAGAATATCAAGTGAGCCGAATGATGTAACAAACTCCTTCATTGCAGCTTCTACTTCATCAGCATTAACGACATCCACGACTTTTGAAAAAACTTCATAACCTTGTTCTTCTAATTCTCTCATTGTTTCACTTAGAGCTGCTTCATTTATATCTATGATTCCTACCTTAGCTCCTTCCTCAGCAAACCTTTGTGCGATACCTTTACCTATCCCTCTACTTCCACCTGTTATAAAAGCAGTTCTTCCATCAAATCTACCCGTCATAAAAAATTCCTCCCTTATTTTTATATAAATTGGCCTACTTTAACATGGCCTTTTAAAAGATTTCTAGAAATAATTAATCGTTGTATTTCATCCGTGCCATCATAAATTCTCCATAATCTAGCTTCACGATACCAGCGTTCAATTGGCAGCTCGCGTGTATACCCCATGCCACCATGAATTTGCAGAACACGATCCACCACATTATTACCTATATTCGCTCCATAAAGCTTTGCTATTGAGGCTAAATGGCGGTTATCTTCTCCCTGATCAAGCGTAAAAGCAGCATTTAATACGAGCCATTTTGCGGCTTCAATTTCTACTGCCGAATCAGCGATTTGCCACTGGATTGCTTGCCTGTCAGCAATCGGCTTTCCAAATGTCTTCCTTTCTTTAGAATAATCAATCGCCATTTGAAGTAGCCTTTCGCTAGCTCCTACAGCAGTCGCACCAACAATCCATCTAGCAAAACCAATCCATTCTAAGCCGAGCTGATAACCACCATCGACTTCTCCTAGAATGTTCTCTTCTGGAACACGTACATTATCAAACACTAATCCTGCCGGTCCCCATTCTCCCATTGTATGAATATATTCTGATTTCCAACCCATTTCCCGATCAACAATAAAGCATGTAACCCCATCTGTGCCTGTACGTTGATGCTTTTCTTTATCTGTCACAGCCATAACCATTACAAAATCTGCTTCATTTCCTCCCGTAATAAATGTCTTTTCTCCATTTATTACCCATTCATTTCCATCCTTTACGGCGGTTGTTTTTAATCCTCTTGTATCCGATCCCGCTCCAGGCTCCGTCATAGCAAAGCATGACTTCTTCTCACCATTTATTGTTGGTATCAAATACTGTTCTTTTTGATCCTCATTTCCATAATAGAGAATGTTATCTGCAGTACCACCGAATTGAAACGGGACAAAAGACTTTGAAACTTCCATTTGTACAATTGCTAGCATCATTTGACCAATATCTGCTCCCCCATATTCAGCGGGTGTATTGATCCCCCAAAATCCAGCTTCCTTTGCTTTCAATTGCAATTCATTTTGTTTTTCTTTAGATAAACTGGGCTTACCTTCCATTTCATTACGAAGGACCTCATTTTCTAAAGGTATCAATTCCTTTTCGACAAACTTTCGGATTGTTTCTTGCACCATTTTTTGTTCATCTGTCAGGCGTAAATACATTTCATGCACTCCTCTTATTTATTAATCACTTCATACCAACTAGTTGGTATGTTTAGTGTAAAATATAAGGAAAAATTCCCCCTACCTTTATTATATATATTCAAGACTGGTTTAATTTTTCCTTTAATGATTAAAAATATTTTCATCCGTTATTCAAATGGAAATATTTCTACCTCTCCATCTTCAACAATGCCTGCATCAAATTTCCATTGAAGACTTCCTACTTCGTCAATTTCATGAAGTGGAAGAACCAAATTATCCTCTGGTATATTTTTTATCCCTTCATTTACAGCTTCCATAATTGCCTTTCTGTCTTCAACTGTACCAGCAACTTTCATTGCTTCTACCAAAACATACACACTCTGATAATTTAGTGCAGATTCAGAAGTTGCGTATGGTTCACCAAAATCCTTTTTATATGTCTCTACAAATCTGTCACTTTGATAAGTATCACTACTCTCAATAGGAAGAGGACCAATTGAACCGTTAAGCAGATCATAGCTTCCTAAGAAACCAGACATTTCCTCTAATTTTGCTTGGTCCATAATCATAAATCCACCCTCGAATCCCAATTCCTTGGCTTGTTTTATAACAAGCGCAGTAGGTTCTGAAGGTCCCCCAACAAAAAGCACATCCGGATCTTCATTTAATGCGTTGGTCATTATGGTAAAATAGTCGGTTTCCTTTGCAAAATCAATCTCAGTTTCATAGACGATTTCTCCCCCCATTTCTTCCCATACAGGAACAATTGATTCAGTCCAGTCCTTACCATATTGGGAGTTTGTAGGAAGGAGTGCCATTTTACTTCCAAATTTTTCGATTTGATATCGACTAAATGGTTCTGTCCAAACATTATATTGGGGTGGGATTCCTATCATTAACTCATTCCCTTGTTCATATTGTCTTGGTTCACTTGTATATGCCATAAGAATGAAATTATCCTCTTCATTAAATTTTTGAGTGGCAAAAACTCCTCCACTGTGAGGTACCCAAACTGCTACAGGATCATTTTCCGAAACCATTCGCTTCACATTTACGCCTGTCTCATTTGGTAAATATTGATCATCAAATGCAACGATTTCAAGTTTATACGTCGTTCCATCCACTTCAAAGCCATTTCATTAATTTCCTCAGCAGCCATCTCTAGTCCATTCATAACGTTAATTCCATATTGAGCAGCCGGGCCACTTAATGGTCCGCTGTAACCTATCTCAACAATCTCCTCTCCTTCACTTAATGTTGGATTTTCTAGAGTTTCTGGCGCTTCTTCCGTTTCACTACTATTTTTATCCCCAGAGTCACTTGATGACATATCTAGACAGGCTGCTAATCCGAATACAAATAGCAATAGGATTCCAAAACAAGAAATGCTTTTAAACCTCATTAATCTGCTTAATAATTTCAAACATCTTTTTTACGCACCATGAGCAAAGTTAGGAACGTGAAGAATTCCGAATACCATTGTCAAACCTAGCGCCACCAAACTGTAAACACTGCCATTAGAAAGCCCGTTTAATAATTGCTGGAGAAATAAATCCATCATTTTCCCTCCTCTTTTTTTCTATTTACTGTTGGGGTAATAATTTTTGAATGTAATTTTCTAATTTATAACAAGTGCTTACTCACGAATAACATCTCTAATGTTTGTAGTCGCTAAATATTAAGCGTACCACCATCAATTACAAGTGTTTCTCCTGTAATAAAGGAAGCTTCATCTGAAGCAAGGAATAATACAGCATTCGCTATTTCTTCCGGTTGTCCGATTCTTTTTAAAGCGTTAGCTGTAGATAAAACTGGCCATTTATCCGTCTTTCTCCAGTCATCAACCATACTTGTTTCAATTATTCCTGGTGCAATGGCATTGATTCGTATATTCTTCCTCCCAAATTCAGTTGCTGTCGATTTAGTAAGTGCAATAACACTGCTTTTTGATGCCGAATATGCCGCAACTAACTTTTGCCCTTTTATGCCTGCAATACTTGCTGTATTTATAATTGAACCTCCCGACTTCATATGCGGAATGGCATATTTCATACCAAGAAATACACCTGTTATATTTATATCCATAACTTTCTTCCATTCCTCAAATGAAACATCGGGCAATTTTTTCTCTACACTATTTACTCCAGCATTATTAAACATAATATCGAGCCGTTCATACTTAGCAATCGTTTCTTGAACCATATTTTGTACTGCATGATCATTAGTTACGTCAGTCTTTATACAATTAGCTTCTCCATTTTCCTTTCTTATTAGATTTACGGTTTCACATGCAGTCTTTTCATTTAAATCAACGACGACCACCCTTGCTCCTTCCCTTGCAAATCGAATCGCTGTTGCCTTACCGATATCTCCACCGCCACCGGTAATGATTGCAACTTTGTTTTTTAAGCGCATAGACTTCCCCCCTTAATATCTGGATTGTTAAACCTATTTATTAAATAAGTGGCCTCATGGCTTAACAATCAATTTCCCATACGTCTTCCTATCGGCTAAAATTTCTAATGCGTCTGGAACTTCTCTAAAATCATACGCTTGATATATTAATGGGCGAATTGATTTTTCATCGTAAAGTCGCATTAAGTCTGCATGGATTTCCCTTACTTTACTAGGGTGTAACCGTGCAAATAATCCCCAATGCACACCAACAATTGAATAGTTTTTAATGAGTGCATGGTTTACAGGTGCTTCAGGTATGCGTCCACCAGCAAAACCGATTACTAACAAACGTCCATCAAATGCAATACATTTACGTGATCTATCAAACACGTCTGCTCCTACTGGGTCATAGATAACATCTGCTCCACGCCCGTTAGTCTCGCTTTTCACAATCTCTACAAAATCATCCATTATATAATCAATAGCTATGTCCGCTCCAAGATTTTTACATATCTGGACTTTATCAGGACCACCGGCAGTTGCTATTACTTTTGCCCCCCTTGCCTTACCAAGTTGGATAGCTGCTGATCCTACTCCACCCGCACCGGCATGCACCAAAAGTACCTCCCCTTTTTGGAGATTACCTCGGTAATATAACCCATAATAAGAAGTTTGATAGGTTATGAACATTGCAGCAGCATCCGTTGCAGCCATTGAATCTACAATAGGATAAACAGATTCCTCTGGAACACTCACCCATTCAGATAACCCTCCATCCGGTAATGGAGGAGTTGCGATCACACGTTGCCCCACTTTTAACTGAGTGTTTTTTCCAATTTCACGAATTACTCCTGAAATCTCCGCTCCTGGCGTAAATGGGATTGGGGGCTTTTCCTGATACTTTCCCTGACAAAGTAATATATCAAAAAAATTAAGTGAAGAGGCTTCTACTTCAATCAGTATTTCACCTTCCTGAATAGACGGTCGTGAATGGTCTTGCAATTCTAATACTTCTCGTGGATTACCTAATTTCGTTACCTTCCAACTACGCATTAAAATTCCTCCTTCTTCGCTCTTCATCCTATATTTCGAATTTAAAAAAGTCGTTTTCCAAAATAATTATACTAAACGTATAGTATGCTTATAAAATGCATTTATAGACGGTATATTCAGCCTATTCACTTTGGATTTTATCTCTCAATACTTAAAACCCTGTCTGCCAATTAGCAAGTCTACGTTCACTCATGGATCCATTTTTCATGCAGGCATATTCTAATGTTTGAGAAAGAAACTTTCTTGTGTCTCTTGGATCGATGATATCGTCAATAAGATGTTTCCCTGCTGCTTTATATGGGGAACTGTCGAAACTCCATGATTCTAATAATTTTAATCGTTCCTCTTTCGCATTTTGCGATTGTTGAAGGTCACGGCCATAAACAACATTTATACCAACTTCAGGGCCAGTAAAATTTATCTCGGCTGTTGGCCAAGCAACTACAAAATCAGCCCCCATTGTTGGGCCGCACATATTCCCATAAGCGGCACCAATACTCTTTCGAATAACAATTGAAATTTTAGGTACTGTTGACTGCGCAAGAGCTTGATTCCACATCATAATCTTTGTAGGCATCTTTAATTTTTCAGCTTCACCGGATACTCTAAACCCCGGAATATCATGTAAGAAAACAAGTGGAATATGGTAAGAATCACAAAGACAAATAAATTCAGTCGCCTTTTCACATTCCTTAGGGCCTGCTGCGCCCGCGTATTTCAATGGTTGATTTGCGATAATACCTACTACTTTTCCATTAATACGAGCCAAAACAGTTATAAGCGCAGTTCCATATAAAGATTTTAATTCGAAGTAATTCCCATCATCAACAATTTGACGAATAACCTTTTTCATATCATAGGCACGTTGTCGTCTAGTCGGTACGAGATTAACAATCTCATCAAGTCTTCTATATGGATCATCTTTTGTCTCTTTAACCGGCGGCTCTTCACTTGAATGTAGTGGCATATAACTTAAATATTCCTTCATTTCCTGTATAGAGTCTTCCTCACTCGTAACAAAGCGATCTACTTGCCCAGTATAATTTGCATGAATTTCCCAACCACCGAGGGCTTCATTTGAAATCTTTTCACCTGTAGCGACTTCCAACATACGTGGTCCCGCTACTGCCATCGCGCTTCCTTTTACTTGTGTTACAAAATCTGATGTTACAGCTGTCCATGTTGGGCCGCCAAAGCTATCTCCTAAAATTGCAGTTATTAATGGAACTTTACGATTGTGGAGCAAAAGTTCTTGCGGAAACAACATCTGGCTTATCCCGTCAGACCCCATACCATCAGGCATCCTTAAGCCTCCACCTTCCATTAAATTCAATAACGGAAATCCGCGCTTAACGGCAAATTGATGTGCTGCCTTTGATTTACGAAAATAAACCATTCCTTCCGTTCCAGCAAGAACTGTTTTATCAGCTGCCTGCAATACAACTGGCCTTCCTTCTACTTTACCTAAACCCGTAATTATTCCATCACCAGCACTTTTCTCTTCAAAACCTAATTGGTCCGAATGGGCAAGTAATCCTAATTCTAAAAATGTATCCGGATCGACAAGCTTTTCTATTCGCTCTCTAGCAGTTAAATGACCATGTTTATGCAATCTTTCAAGCTTTTCTTTTCCACCTCCATACTTTGCTTGCTCTTTTCGCTCCCATAATTCCTCTATCATCCCGTCCATATAATTTCTCCTTCTTCGTTATAGTCCATTTATTTATCTATCCTCTTTTAAAAGTCTGCGTAGAACTTTACCAGAACTTGTTGCTGGTAAGCTATCAAGGAATTCTACATCACGCGGGTACTTATATGCTGCCATTTTTTCCTTTGACCATTTAATGATATCCCTTTCACTAACTTTTCCTTTATAAGCAGGATTCAATACAATATAAGCTTTTACACTCTCTCCTCTATTTTTATCTGGCACACCGATAGCCGCTACTTGTAAAATTGCCTCATGATCATTCAATAAAGCTTCAACATCTTCAGGAAAGACACTATACCCTGATGATTTAATCATTTCTTTTACCCGACCATTAAAATATAGAAATCCTTCCTCATCAAGCATCCCAATATCACCTGTAAACACCCAACCACCTTTTAGTGTTTCCTTTGTTGCGTCTGGTCGATTTAAATAACCTTTAAATACTCCAGGATTTTTTATAACAATTTCTCCTTGAACTCCTGGTGGTAAGTCTTCACCTGTTTCTATATCTACAATACGTATTTCTGTATCATACGTAGCAATACCACAAGTTCCAAATTTAATATTTTCAATCGGCATAAATGTATCACATGTATGTGTTTCACTTAATCCGTAAGAAGCTTCTAAAAGTACACAGCCTCCAGTGACTTTCTCCCAAGCTTCGGCTAGGTTTTGATCCACTTTCGTTCCAAAACTTGTTGCGAAGTTTAGTTCAAGTGATGTTAAATTCCTCTGTTCAATCTCTGGGAAATTAAGAATAGCAGCATTCATTGTAGCGACCGTATATAATTTATTTACTTTATAATCTTCAATTGCCTTTACAGCTGTTTCTACATCGAAACGCGTCAGCAAAATACATGATAAAGAATTATAAACAGGAAGATTAACTCCCATCACCATGCCAGCAATATGACAAAGGGGTGCAACTGCCAATGTAATATCTGATTGTTTCATTTGATATCCTTGAGCTGTTGCGGCTGTTTTAAACAGAGCATTCCCATATGTGAGCATCGCTGCTTTTGGCCTTCCCGTTGTTCCAGAGGTAAAAACCATCAAGCCAACATCTTCCCATATATCAATCTGTTCAGTCTCTGAAATTGGATTATTTGATTGTATTTCTTCTAGTAAATCGAAATTACTATTAAGTTTCTTTTTTTCAATTTTTAATTCGTCTGGTAATGGTAATGTTTTCGCCTCAGGAAGGAAATCTGTATAATGAGTAGTTATGATAAATTGGAGCGAGGTCGTCTGCTGTTTTACTGCTTCTACTTGTTCATACAATTCCTGAGCCGAAATGATAGCCTTAATTTCAGCTTCATTAATAAAATAGAGGAGCTCTGCTTCCTTGTACATTGGGCTCAATGGCACGACTATTGCACCAAGCATTTGAATTGCATAATGACAGATCAGATATTGGGGACAGTTCTGCATATATAATGCAATTCGATCGCCCTTTGAAACACCCTCCCCTTTAAGAAACTGTGCAAATCGGCGGGAATTATCACTTAGTTGTTGCCAAGTAATATTGTTTCCGTAATAAGTATAGGCAGTTTGTTGTGGATGGTTAATCGCGTTTTGTAGCAAATATTCATGTAATGGTTTCTCACCTAGACGATAGTGCAATGTTTCCTGCATATCACTTGGCCAGCTTTTCTTTAAAATGGATTTCATTTGCTCTACCTCCTGGTATAAGAGTCCTGTCTGAAAGTAACCCCTTCTTCAATCCCACGGTAGCATCCCAGTAAGCTATAACGATTCATTGTTCATTACATCCTATTTTTTCTAATACTGATTTGTAGATAATAAAATTTCATTCACAAAATTATTGATATTAAATCCCTCCACATTTGCATTTCATATCATCGTTTCAAACCGTCTCTTCTCTAATTTGCCGTCTTAAAATCTTGCCAACAGCTGTTTTAGGTAATTCCTTTCTAAACTCAATAATCCGCGGTACTTTATAAGCTGACAAATTCTTTTTACAGAAAGCAATTAATTCTTCCTCATCACATTTCATCCCATCTTTCAAGACGATTACAGCTTTCACTGTTTCTCCTCGGTAAGAATCAGGGACCCCTATAGCGACAGCTTCTTGGACTGCGGGATGTTGATAAATAACTTCTTCCACATCGCGAGGGTACACATTATACCCGCTTGCGATAATTAAGTCCTTTTTACGATCAACAATAAACAGATAGCCTTCTTCATCCATATAAGCAATATCTCCTGTGTAGAGCCAACCATCGCAAAGTGCATTCTCTGTCTCTTCAGGCATATTCCAGTACCCTTTCATGACTTGTGGTCCTTTAATAATAACCTCGCCAATTTCACCGGGTGGAAGCTCTTTCGAACCCTCTTCTAAATCAACAATTTTATAATCCGTAGAAGGTACTCCAATACCAACACTCCCAGGTTTTCTATTACCGAAAGACGGATTACAATGTGTTGTTGGTGAGGTTTCTGTGAGACCATATCCTTCTAATATTTTCGCACCGGTTTTTTCTTGGAATTTCTTTAATAACTCTACCGGCATTGGTGCACTACCACTATTACAAGTACGAATACTATCCAGACCATATGCTTCTACATCTGGATGGTTGATTAATGCAATATACATAGTAGGTACTCCAGGAAATGATGTTGGTTTGGTCTCCTTTATTGTTTGTAGGACTTCCTGAATTTCAAATTTAGGCAATAATATGCTTTTTGCACCTATAAAGATTGAAAGATTCATCGCTGAAGTCATTCCATACACATGGAAAAGTGGTATTGCAGTTAGAGTCCGCTCTTTTCCTAGTTCCATAGTATCTCGAAAGTACTCGTATGTTTGTAATACATTTGCAAATAAATTTCGATGGGTCAACATTGCCCCTTTTGAACGTCCCGTAGTTCCGCCTGTATATTGTAAAACTGCTATATCCTCAGATGGATTGAAGGCAACTTCGACTGGTAATTGCTTTGCTCTTTTCAAAAAGCTGTTAAATTCAATTGCTACACTGTCCCTCGTATCTTTACCTTCAAAATTAACTGTAATTATTCGTTTAACAGATGTATTTTCAATAATAGACCTCAAAACCGGTAGTAAATGTTCATAAATTATAATCGTTTCAGCATCTGAATCATTTAAAATGTATTCCAACTCTTTTTCTACAAGCATTGGGTTCAGCTGTGTTACGATATCACCAGCTTGTAATATTCCATAATAACTAATGACATATTGTGGACAATTCGGGAGCATAATTGCTACCCTTTCTCCTTGCTCAAACGCTTCTTGTTGAAGTGCGGCAGTAAAAGAATCTACCAACTCCCCTAACCTTTTATAGGTCATCTCATTTCCATAGAAATATAGGGCCGGGTTGTCACCATAATGGGTGATGGACTTCTTTAGGATTTCGGTTATTGGTTCGTCAGGTATACTAATTTCCTTTCTTATATAATCCGGATAATGTTTTAGCCATACTTTATCCATGAACAAATACCCCCTAAAAATTATTAAGTAAGCGCTTACTATAGAACATCTAGTACTAGTCATTCCGCCTCTATCATCCTATGTTTCTAAATAAAACATTTGCTTAATAATTTCTTCTGAGATACCCCGTGATTTTAAATCTGGTATAATATTTTCAAAAATGTGAGTCGGATACCAATCTTTTACTAATGTTGCAGTGTCGTCGTTCATTTCCAATGGACGCCCTAGCCAGTAATTAATGGAATCATGGGAGAGCATGATTTGTTTTTCATACCCCTCTTCAAGTAACTTTATAAGCGTATTTATACGCTCTTCATCCATTGGAGCTCCAACCAGTTTTTGAATTCCAAATCGATCAAAACCAATTTTTACTCCAGTTTTTAAAGTATCTCTTTGATAATCAATATTTGTATTGCCACACATATGACCGATAATAATTTTAGATGGTTCTACTCCTAATTCAATAAGCAATCTAGCCTGCTCAGGTCCCATTGTCCCCATCTGCGTATGCGTAATAATTCGAATACCTGTTTCTTTATGCACCTCTGCTGCTATATCGAAAAACATTTTTTCATACGGGGTGATTTCATCCTTACTTGAAGCAAGCTTAATTATTCCTGGTTTAATATCAGTCCCTGCTATACCTTCGTTGATCTCCGTCATGAACATTTCATAAATATCCTTTTCCGCCGTTCCTAACGAATCGCGAAACTTAAAATAGGTTGTAGCCCCTTCTCCTTCATAATAATAGCCAGTAGAACAAACTATCTGAATCCCTGTAGCCTCAGATATTTGTTTTAATAGTTCAGGATTTCTACCACATTCATTGGGGGTTGGATCTACAACTGTTTTAATTCCATACTTCTTAACAGCATTTGCAGCCTTTGTTCCCGCACTTAACGCTTCGTCTGCATTAAAGGGACCATTCGTTACATCACCACTGTATCCTGGATAGCCAAATATAAAATGTTCATGGATTAATGTCTTTCCCATATCTTCGACAGGAATCTTACCTGTGACCGTTTCAATCCATTCGCCCAAACCTATCAACTCCTTAAAGGATTTAAAATAATAGATTCTGTTAGCTTTTCTCTTGTAATTCTCTCCATAATATTTTTCCACTTGAAGTTGTTGGAAAGCTTTCGACAAACTCAATAATACGTGGATATTTATACGCTGCCATTTGACTTTTCGACCATTCTATAATTTCATCTTCCTTTATTTTACCGATAAAATCAGTCTTCAATATGATAAAGGCTTTTACAGTTTCTCCACGCTTTTTATCTGGAGCACTTACTACACATGCCTGTTCAACGGCTGGATGCTTATATAAGATAGCTTCCACTTCTGTCGGCCATACTTTAAATCCTGAAGCATTTATCATTCGCTTTAATCGATCCACAATAAAAAAGTACCCTTCTTCATCCATTTTCACAATATCACCTGTTCGAAAAAACTGTTTTCCATCTATCTCTATATGTGATACCTTATTCTCATCCTCTCGATTGTAATAGCCGGAAAAGACTTGGGGCCCATTGACCACAAGCTCTCCTAGTTCATGAGGTCCAACCTCACTTCCCGTAGCTAGGTCTATTACTCTAGCATCCACATCAAATGAAGGGATTCCCAAGCATTGTAATTTAGGACGATTTGGTGGATTGAAGTGCGTATGTGATATGGTCTCTGTCAGACCGTATCCCTCATAATAACGAAGACCTGTTCTCTCATACAATTGTTCTCCTACTGCTTCCGGAAGCGGTGCTCCTCCACCTCCTATTACTTGTAAGGAAGATAAGCTATAACTATTCATATTTGGATTTGATAAAAAGTCTATTAACATCGTGCTTATATTAATCCAATGTGTACAACCATGTCTCTCCATTTCCTTCGCTGCATAATCACGATCCCAACGGGTCATCATCACGATCGTACTACCTGATTGAATAGGGGCAAGTGCACTGTGAATTAACCCTGTTACATGAAATAATGGTAGAGTTAACAATGGAATCGCATCAGCTGTCATATTCATCCATAGGCTTGCTCCTACAGTATTTGCCTGAATTGTTCTATTGGGGTGAATACATCCTTTCGGCATCCCTGTTGTTCCAGACGTATAGGGAATCATTGCTACATCATCTTCTAAGCCATCATATTCATCTATTTGATAGGTTTCACTTAAAGCATCTTTCCAAAAAATAACATTAGATAGCTTTTGATTATTATTCGCAAGATTAGGTTTGAAATCATTATTCTCGTTATACTCACCTGAGTATTCGGAATACGAAGTTACTATGATATTATTCAAGGAAGTTTCTTTTATTAATGGGACTATATTGTCATACAATTCCTCCCCAATAATTGCATATTTAATATCGCAATCCTTCACATAAAACGCTAAGTCCTGCGTCGTGCTCATCGGATTAATTGGAACAACTACAGCCCGTAGGCGCAAAATAGCAAAGAAGCTTATGAGGTATTGTGGAGAATTCTGCATGAACAACAATACTTTCTCTTGCTTTTCTACCCCTAATTTCTTTTTTAAATACCCAGCAAGTATCTCGACTTCCTCAAGTAGCTCTGTATACGTAATACTTCTTCCATAATAATGTATGGCAATTTTATCAGGATATTTTTTTGTTGAAATGACTAGGTTATCATATATGGTTGTCTTCGGTATTGTTAAACTTTTAGATAAACGAGGCGGCCAAAACTTAAAATGATTTTTATTCATGTATAGACTCCTCCTCTTTAGCTATTGCATGAAATTATCTTTACTACGGAAGTAACACAAGCTTTCCTTTTGTTTCTCTTCCCTGCAACTTCCTATGAACTTTGGCAGCGTCGCTTAATGGATAAGTTCCGCCAATTGTGAGTACTAATTCACCGTTATTCATATACTCTAGTAGTTCCTGTAAGCTCTTTTGATACAAAGCAGGCTTATTCATTATCTGTGGTAGGAAAAATCCAATAATTGATTGATTACGTCGCATTAAAATTCTTGGATCAAATTCTGACTGTTCACCGCTCGCTGCGCCATAAATGACGAGCCTACCAAAAGCGGCCAAGCATTTCACTGTTTTATTAAAAACCTCTCCCCCTACCATTTCTAGAGCTAAATCAACACCTTTACCATCTGTTAATTCACGGATTTCCTTCTCCCATCCTTCCTCTGAATAATTAACAGTGTAGTTCGCTCCCATCTCCTTTGCAAAAGCTAATTTCTCCTTCGTACTTGCCGTTGCGATCACTTTTTTTGCTCCTATTTTTTTGGCAAGCTGTACTGCAATAGAGCCGACTCCTCCCGCAGCTGCGTGAACAAGCACTGTTTCTCCTTCTTCCAATCTCCCCATTGTTTTCAAAATATGATAAGCACTTAACCCTTGTAGTGGTAATGCAACAGCTCTTTCGAAAGACACATCTTTAGGAATCGGAATTAGCTGACTCGCATGCACAACAGCATATTCCGCATACCCTCCTGAACCGATTAACGTTACAACTCGCATTCCTTCCTTTATATCTTGGACATTTTTTCCAACCTTCTTTACTACCCCTGCGATTTCTGCGCCTGGAACAAATGGTAACGGTGTCGGTACAACATAATTACCTTCCCTCCTGGCGGTATCAGCATAATTCACACCAATAGCTTTTACTTCAATTAATACTTCATCTTGACTAAATGCTGGTATTTCCATCTCGATGAGTTCCAACACATCGGGACCACCAAATTCTTTAAATTGAATTCCTTTCATCATTCCACTTTCCTCCCGATTCTCACTCATTATTTTCCCTTACAAGTTTCCATTTTTTCCAAACAAATTATTTTCTTTTCCAATAGTATGGGTATAATCGATAATTCACCTTGTTTGCTAACAAATGCTAGATCTTGTTGGAGGTCGTGGGAGTGTAGCATTTGGCCAACTCTTGATTCACTTAGAACATTATAGGCTTCATGGGATAAATTTTGATAGAATATTTTAGATGCTGATGCGCTATCCGTTAATTCAATATTATTTAAACCATACTCTTTTACCAATTGCTCAATAAAATAACCAGCCCCATAAAAATCTTCAAGACAAAATTGATTCGATGATCCAGAGCAAACGACAATTATTGTCTCATTATCATAGGTCTTTATAATCTGTTTACTTACAGCCTCTCCATTTAACAAGGAAGCAATATAAACCTCTTTCGCTGGAGCTGATTGCCGTATCGCAACGGTTCCATTCGTAGTAGATAGTAAGACTGTTTTATTCTTTACATGTTCTTCTAATCTTGATGGGGCTGGGCTTAAAAACCCATCAATTGTAATACCGTCATATTCCCCAACGAGGGCAACATCCTCTGTTTTATAACCCTTAGCCATAAGAATTGCTTCTTCCCCATTCATTACAGGGATTACTTCTTTTGCACCAAATTGCAAACATGAAATGATTGTGGAGGTTGCCAGTAATACATCAAACACAACTGCAATTTTATCGTCACTCATTTGTACCGTATCTATTTCTTCCTTTTTGAGAAGCAAATGAACTTTCAACGAATCACAGCCCCCTCGCAGAATCCAATGCATATTGAATTAAAGTTTCTGTATATTGATCTAGCTGAGCAAATCTTGGATCACTCGTCTGTCCCTTAAAGTACCGATAATAAATTTGTTGACATATTACCGCTAGTTTAAAGTAAGCAAAAGTAAGGTAAAAATTAATCATTGATACGTCACGACCACTCCTATTTGCGTAATGTTCCAAAAATTCTTCTCGAGTAAAAAATCCCCCCCATGTTGTTACAGATGCTTTTCCTAACCCTGTTTTCAATTGTTCAGGATCATCTGGCTGTGTCCAATACGATAAAGCAACACCTAAATCTGCAAGGGGATCACCGACAGTTGTCATCTCCCAATCAAACAAACCAATCATTTCACTAAAGTCCTCAGAAAACATTGCATTATTTAGTTTATAATCATAATGAATAATTGTTGGTTTAGGTGAAGATGGAATACTTTTCCGCATCCAATTTGTTAATTCTTTGAGTCCAGAAATCTCACTTGTCTTTGCGTTATCATAACGCTTAATCCAACCAGCTACTTGACGCTCCATGAATCCATCTGGTTTTGTGATATGCTCTAATTCTGTTTTTTTATAATCAATACGATGTAATTCAACTAATCTTTCAACCATTAATTTTGAAATTTTCTTTCCTAATTGCTCGTCATAAGTTACCCCTTCAGGAAAAGTTGAATCAAGAACTATGCCTTTTCTGCGTTCCATGATAAAAAAAGGGCTTCCCACAACTTCCTCATTTTTCGAAAAGTGATAAGGTTTTGGTGCTGTTGGGTATAATGGATATAAACTAGATAATATCTTGTATTCCCTTTCCATATCATGAGCTTTTGGAGCAACCGGTCCAAGGGGAGGTCGTCGTAATACTGCCTCCCACGCTCCTATTCGCAATAGATAGGTAAGGTTAGATGCTCCTGCACCGAATTGTTCAATTTCTAATTCTCCACTTGGAACTTCAGGCATCTTTTCCCGAATATAATGATAAAGTGTTTTCCTATCCAGCTCTTCACCTTTTCTAACAGGCATTGTGTCTCTATATAAAGATTTCACCTATCTATCTCCTCTCACGACACTGCTCATTATGCAGCTTATTAGCAATATATCGGGACTTTCGTTTGCATACTATCCGGTCAGCATGCAAAGCATATTCTATTAGTAAATAGTAAAAATGAAATTTGTAGAGCCAAAGTTACAATACTACTTTTCTATACCAGTTAGTATCATTTTAGAATAAATGGATACCAATTGTTCTGGCGTTACTTCACCTTCTGTTTTATACCAATTATAACTCCAGTTTGTTATCCCAACTATTCCAAATGAAATCATATCTGGACGTAAATCATCTCTAATTTCCCCATGTTTAATTCCTTCCTCAACAATACTTTCAATATTTAAGCGGAATTGTTTACGCTTCTCTTTGATTATTTTAATGTGCTTTTCGGATAAATGTCGCATCTCACGGAAAAAGACACGAGCACTTGAACCATTTTCAACAATGTCTGTAATTATTAAACGAATAATTTCAATTAATTGGTCTTTATATGATGTGTAACTTCTGTTTATAATTTCATACTGAGCTTCTAATAATTTTGTTATATATTCCTCATGAATATCCATTAATAATTGCTCTTTACTAGAATAGTAGTAATAAAATGTACCTTTTGTAACATCTAGTTCATCCACTATATCTTGAATGGAAGTGGTACTAAAGCCCTTTTTTTCAAATAATAAAATACTTTGTTTTACAATTTCACTTTTCATTTGTCTGACCTCGCAAGTTTATAATTTTGTTACTCTTAACTTACCACAAGGTCTGTAATATTTCACTAAGCAAAAGCGTGAGATCCGCCATCAACAGTTAAAATATCACCTGTTACAAAGTCCGATGCTTTTGACGCGAGAAATAATGCAGCTCCTTTCAAATCTTGGTCATTCCCAAATCGATTCAAGGGTGTTCCTTGTAAAATTTCGTCTCCCCCTTTTTCTAATAATCCCCGTGCCATTTTTGTTGGAAAAAAACCTGGGGCGATCGCATTTACATTTATATTATGTTTTCCCCATTTTACTGCCAAATCTTTTGTAAACGTTATAACAGCACCTTTGCTCGTATTATATCCTATCGTATCCATCACTTCAGGGTTTGTACCGCCAAAACCAGCGATCGAAGCGATATTGATAATTTTCCCTTTATTTTGGTCTATCATTACCTTTCCAACTTCTAAACTCATGAGATAAGTTCCAGTAATATTCACATCTATCACCTTATGCCATGCCTCTATTGGCATATCAACAACTGATGCACCCCATGTAGCTCCGCTGTTATTCACTAAAATATCAATGGACCCGAAATGTTCTACCGTTTCTTTAACAACCCTCTTTATATCGTCATGGTTCGTTACATCACAACTAAATGCTAACGAATCGACTCCTAGCTTCTTTAGTTCCTCGCTTGTTTCTTTACAGGACTCCAATTTCCGGGAACAAACAACAACATTTGCTCCTGCTTCTGCAAAAGCTTGTGCCATTTGTGCCCCCAATCCACGTCCACCACCAGTAATAATTGCTGTTTTTCCTTCTAATCGAAACAAATCGAATACAGTCACTTTAATATACCTCCTGAGCTAGCTTATGCTTTTTAAGTTCTAATCTAGCAAGTTGGCGACGGTGTACCTCATCTGGTCCATCCGCAAGTCTTAGTGTTCGCGAATTTGCCCAATGGTTTGCTAAGGTGAAATCTTCACTAACTCCCGCACCACCATGTGCTTGAATGGCTCGATCAATGACTCTAAGTGCCATACTTGGTGCAACAACTTTAATCATCGCAATTTCAGCTTTTGCTTCTTTATTTCCTACCGTATCCATCATATATGCGGCTTTTAGAGTTAGTAAACGTGCTTGCTCAATTTCAATACGGGAATCTGCAATCCATTCCTGAACAACACCTTGCTCAGCAATTTTCTTACCAAAAGCTTCCCTATATTGAGCGCGCTTACATAGATCTTCAAGTGCACGTTCCGCAGCTCCAATTAAACGCATGCAATGATGAATTCTTCCAGGGCCTAAACGTCCTTGAGCGATAGCAAACCCCTTGCCTTCGTCCCAAAGCATATTCTCTGCTGGAACTCTTACGTTATCATAAACAATTTCTGCATGACCATGGGGCGCATCATCATAACCAAAAACTGGAAGCATGCGCTCAATTTTGACGCCTTTTGTATCTAACGGAACAAGAATCATAGATTGTTGTTCATACTTCTCTGCCTTTGGATCATTTTTTCCCATGACGATTGAAATTTTACAACGAGGATCTCCAGCACCGGACGTCCACCATTTACGTCCATTAATAACATATTCGTCACCATCCCTTATAATACTCGTTTCGATATTCGTTGCATCACTCGAAGCAACATCGGGCTCTGTCATCGAGAAGCATGAACGAATTTCACCTTCAAGAAGGGGCTCAAGCCATTGCTTTTTTTGTTGTTCTGAACCATAACGTACTAACACTTCCATATTACCGGTATCAGGTGCACTGCAATTAAATACTTCAGGACCTATCATGGATCTTCCCATTATTTCACAAAGCGGAGCATACTCGAGATTTGTTAATCCTGCACCATACTCACTTTCCGGTAAAAACAAATTCCATAATCCTTCTGCCTTCGCTTTCTCTTTCAATTCTTCCATAATTGGAGGTACAGTGGACCATCTAGTTTCCTGTTGATTTAACTGCTCCTTATAAACCTTCTCGTTGGGATAGACATACTTCTCCATGAAGTCATTAAGCTTTTTCTGCAATTTAACTACTTTTTCTGTGTAGGTAAATTCCATTTTTTATTCCTCCTCATATTTTATTCTAACAACTAACCTACCGGATAGTATTTTTTGAATCTTTTGTATTATTATAACAAACAATTATTAGAAAGCAATGTTTTTTTAGATTATCATCCAAAAATGAAGCACTTATATTAAAATAACTTTTTCTTGACAAGCAATTCAATATTCGTTAAATTGAAAATAATAGAATATTATAAGCTGCTTAGTCTAATTGACTCTATTGCAGAAATAGAGCAATCCATTAGATAAAACCAGTTATATTGTGCAGATGTATGGAAATATTCTTCCCTATGCCTCTGCCAGTATTGCTGGTTTTTTATATTTTCCATCATTTTAAGGAGGCGTAAATATGGAACAAGAAAAATTAATTGAATTGGACAAGAAGCATTTCATTCATCCTACTTCATCGATTCAGCAACAGCAAAAAGACGGAGCGAAAATGATTGTTGAGAAAGGCGATGGAATTTATTTAACGGATAGAAATGATAACGTTTACATTGATGCGATGTCATCTCTATGGAATGTGAATGTTGGTCACGGAAGAGAGGAACTCGCTGAAGCGGCCGCCGAACAAATGAAAAAGTTAGCTTTTAGTTCGACTTTTTCTACTTTCAGCCATGAGCCAGCGATATTACTTGCTGAAAAAATAAGCTCTCTTGCTCCCGAGGGATTAAACGCAGTCTTCTTTACATCCGGTGGCTCCGAATCAAATGATACAGCAATCAAACTCGCAAGACACTATTGGAGGGTTCAGGATAAACCGGAGAAACGGAAAATTATTGGAATCAACCGAGCTTATCATGGTGTTGCTGCTGCCTCAACAAGCGCTACAGGCATTCCTGAATTTTGGAATATGGCAGGTAAAATGATGACAGATATTTATCACGCTGATAATCCATATGGCATCGGCAAGGATAAAGCTCTTTCCTCACTCCGGTCCGTTATTGAAACAGAAGGTCCAGAAACAGTTGCCGCCTTTATTGCAGAACCGATTCAGGGAGCTGGCGGTGTACTCGTTCCACCAGAAAATTACTTGCAAGAGGTACGAAATCTTTGCGACGAGTACGGAATTTTGTATATTGCGGATGAAGTGATTACTGGCTTTGGGCGCACTGGAAAATGGTTTGGTGTTGAAAATTACGGTGTTATTCCAGACATTATTTCTTTTGCGAAAGGCGTTACAAGCGGGTATATCCAGCTTGGTGGAGTTATTGTCTCTGATCAGATCCATGACGTTTTAAAAGAAAAGTCTGCCGGTACCCTTTTCCATGGTTACACGTATAGTGGCCACCCTACCGCAACTGCTGTTGGACTCAAAAATATTGAAATCATGGAAAATGAAGGACTGCTAGAGAATGCACAGAAAATGGGAGAGGTCATGCTCAAAAGCTTTAAAAAGCTTAAAGAAGAACTCGATATTGTTGGGGATGTTCGTGCTGTTGGCTTACTTGGTGCCGTAGAGCTTGTGGAAGATCCTGCCACAAATAAGCGATTTGCAAGTGACTTACAAGTAGCTCCAAAAGTAATCGAAGCGCTGCATCAGCGTGGTGTAATTTGTCGTGCTGTTACCTACGAAGGAACAGACATTATCTGCTTCTGCCCACCGCTTATTATTAATGAACAACAAATTGAAACAATGATAGAGAGACTTCATGATGCGATTAAAGAAGTGAGAAAAGGGCTTACTACTGTTTTGAAATAATAGACACGCCGAAATTTGAATTAAAAACGGGAGGAATATCATGGGTAAATATCGAGTAGCAGTAGATGTTGGGGGCACATTTACAGATGTATTTGTTTTTGATGAGAAGTCCAAAGATATCTTTATTGCAAAGACCACATCAATCCCTACAAATCCAGAAATTGGAGTCATAAATGGAATTGAAGCCGCTAATATTTCTGGTGACGACATATCAGTCTTTTCTCACGGTACAACGGCTGGAACAAATGCTTTAATCGAAAGAAAACTCCCAAAGACGGCTCTAGTGACTACAAAAGGATTTCGGGATGTAACAGAAATCCGAAGAGGAACGAAATTAGACTTATGGGACGCTTATAAAGACGTCGCACCTCCTTATATAAGAAGACGAGACCGTTTTGAAATAAATGAACGTGTGGACTATTCGGGGAATATCCTTGTTTCAGTTGATGAACAAGAAGTAATCGAACTTGCAAGAATCCTAAAAAGGAGAAAAGTGGAGTCCATCGCGATCAGCTTTATGAATGCCTATGTTAATGGTGATAATGAACGGAGCGTAAAAGAAATTTTACAGAGAGAACTACCTGGCGTGTATATTTCGACATCCAGTGAAGTTTTACCCGAGATTTTTGAGCATGAACGGACAAGTACTACTATTATTAATTCAGTCTTAGGGCCAAAAGTAACTAAATATATTGACGTGCTCCAAAATCAGATTAAAGCAAAAGGCTATGATGGAGAAATTTTGGTTCTTCATTCCGGCGGTGGAGTTATGACTTCTGAAAACGTCCAGAAGTATGCAGGGCGCCTCGCCAGCTCAGGGATAGCAGCAGGAGCAATCGCCAGTAAATATATCGCGGAACTATGTGGATTTAAAAATGCAATTGGACTGGATATGGGTGGTACGAGTACAGACATTTCTTTAGTGTATGATGGCGAATTAAAAACAACAAAAGAATGGTATATCGAATATGGTTATCCAATTGGTTTTCCGAGTATCGAAATTATGACTATAGGAGCAGGCGGAGGAAGTATTGCCAGGATAGATAAAGGTGGATCATTACGGAACGGACCTGAAAGTGCGGGTTCCGAACCTGGTCCTGCCTGTTATGATCTTGGCGGGACAGAACCGACAAATACAGATGCCAATTTAATATTAGGACGACTCAATGAATCTTTATTAGGCGGAGAGATGACTCTAAATAAAGATGCTTCACAAAAAGCACTGGAACCAATTTGCGAAATGTATGGCTATAACGAATTTGAAGCAGCTGATGCAATATTAAAAGTTGCGAATGCGAATATGTCTGATGCTCTTCGGCTCATTTCTGTTCGTAAGGGATACGACCCACGTGACTTTGCATTAGTTGCTTTTGGAGGCGCAGGTGCTCTGCACAGTGCCTATCTTGCAAAAGAGTTAAGTATTCCAAAAGTCATCGTTCCAGCACATCCTGGTGTTGCTGCTGCTTTAGGTTGTTTGCTTGTTGATTTTCGCCACGACATAACCAAAACATATGTAGCGAATACAGAAGATATAGAGACAGACACCATTGAACAGGAATTTATAAAAATGGAACAAGAAGCTATAAAACTATTGAAAAATGAAGGTATAGACAAGGAATCTATGAATTTAATCCGACATCTGGAAATGCGGTATGTCGGCCAGTGGCGCTCTTTAGAAGTCACTGTAGGTAGGAATTTAACATCTCTGGATGCTGCACTGGAAAACTTTCACAAGGAACATGAGCGAGCCTATGCGTTTTCCAATCCTGACCAAAGTGTAGAAGTCTACGGTTTCCGTATAGAAGCTGTCGGCATTGTACCAAAACCCGAACTACCGAAAGAAGAATCTGTAGGAACATTGATTGAAGCCTTAAGAGAATACCGAAATGTATATTTTGAAGAAGCTGGCGGCTTCATAAATACTCCAATCTATCATCGTCTATCTGTACCAGTGGGCTCTATTATAAGTGGACCAGCAGTAGTCGAGCAATTGGATTCTACCGTCGTTATACCTCCAGATTTTGTTGCTGAAGTGGATAACTATAAAAACATAATTATTTCATTAAAAGGTGTGGTGGAATAAATGGAGAATATATTTAAGACAAAATTAGATCCTGTTACCTTTGAAGTTTTGAAAAATGGTTTTGTTAATTTGGTAGACCAAATGTCCGAACAAATTCTTCGTACCTGCTATTCCTTTGTTATTTATAATCGTGACTTCAGTTCATCATTATGTGATGCTGAAGGAAATACAGTCATGCAAGGAACCCAGGATATTGCAGTCCACGTTGGCACTCTTCACTTAACTGCCAAAGCAGTTATTGAAGATTTTGGGAATGACATTCACCCGGGGGACGTTTTCTTAGTAAACGATCCCTACCGCGGAGGTACACATTTTAATGATGTACGAGTCATTCGTCCTGTTTTTCATAAAGGTAAACTAATTGCTTTTATGCAATCAAATGGACACTGGGCAGATATGGGTGGATCGGTTCCAGGATCATTTGATGTAAGTTCAAGAGATCATTACGGTGAAGGAGTCCGGATACCGCCAGTTCGCGTATGGAATGAGGGTAAGTATTTGGAAGATGTTGCGAACTTACTCATTTCTAATATGAGGGTTCCAGAAGAAAGACTTGGTGATTTACGTTCGCAAGCCGAAGCGACCAAAGTCGGAGAAAAAGAGCTCCTTCGATTGGTTGCTAAATATGGTGTCGATACGGTATTAACAGCTTTTGATGAAGTACAGGACTATGTCGAGCGACTGACTAGAGCAAACATCAAGGAGCTTCCAAACGGAACTTGGGAAACTGTTGACTATATAGACATGGATCCAGAACTCGGTGATGGATTAATTCCTATTAAAGTAAAAATGACAATCAATGATGACGAGATTTTCTATGACTTGGATGGAACCCATGCTTCTATCAGCTGTTTTCTGAACTCATCTTTTGGGGCTTCCCTATCAGGCTTGTACGCAGGAACGAAAACGTTTTTTCCCGATATTCCTTTAAACTCAGGATTTTATCGTGTTGTACATGCCAATCTTCCCGAGAATTCTGTTGTTAATGCACCTTGGCCAGTTGCTGTTACCGGTTTCTGTTCAGGACCCTATGAAAAAATTATGAACGCATGCTTTGAGTTATGGTCTTATGTGATACCCGAACGAGCACTTGCCTGTTCTTTTAACCTTGAGTATCTATTAATCGGTGGATGGGATCAACGTGATCGCTACGATAACTTCTTCATGTGGTACGACTGGATGGCTGGTGGTCATGGTGGTAGAAGCGACAGAGATGGTGCAAATGCAATGTCACCTGTATTTGGAGCCGGATTGAGTGTGCAGCCATGTGAAGGTCAAGAACGCTTAACGCCAGTCGTTACTTCCTACCATCAAATTATTATAGATTCGGGTGGACCTGGTGAATTCAGAGGTGGGTGTGGTGTAGAAAAAGGTGGTACATTAACTAATATTACCGATACGGTTATGTCCGTTTGTTGTGACCGCTCTCGTTCTGTAACATGGGGTATTTATGGTGGCCTCCCTTCTAATCCACATGGAAATTGGTTGAACCCTGGAACAGATAAAGAACAATTTCTCGGTGCTTTCTTTTCTAATATAAAGGTAGAAGAAGGTGATAGCTTTTCTAGACCTTCAGCAGGTGGCGGAGGACTTGGCGATCCTTTGAATCGACTTTCAGAAGCAGTTTTAGAAGATGTTATTGATGGATACGTATCAATCGAACGAGCAAAAAAAGATTACGGCGTTATCATTAAAGAGATTGATTCTGAATTAGATTTATATGAAGTGTTAGATAATGAAACAGCTAAGGAAAGAGAATATATCCGAAGAAACCGAAAAGATTGGTTACTAGAAGATGTAAATGTGGTTCATGAATTATATAAAAAGGGTGAGATTGACGAATTAGATTTAATTCGTCAATACGGAGTGCTAATTGATTTTGCAACTGGCGAGGTACTATATAAATCAACAGAACAATTCAGAGAAATGCTCCAAAAACGTTCTGTATCATACTGGGATTAAGAACTATATAGAATAAATGCACAGGTGGGATTCCTTCCTAAAACGAATCCCACCTCATACTACATTCCAGTAAGGAGGGCTTACATGGATTCAGACCAAAAACTTCTAAAACTGTTAGGAAATAAGGACGTACTAGCACTTGCCTTTGGCGCTATGATTGGCTGGGGCTGGGTTGTCACGACAGGTATTTGGATTAATGAAGCGGGATCTTTAGGGGCTATTTTAGCTTTTGTTATTGGCGGGATTATGGTAGTCTTCGTAGGTCTTACTTACGCGGAGCTCGCTGCTGCGATGCCGCTCGTTGGTGGAGAATTTGTCTATACGTATAAAGCGATGGGCAGGGTACTGTCCTTTATCACAACATGGGCCATCATCTTCGGTTATGTATCTGTTGTCGCTTTTGAAGCGGTTGCCTTACCGACAGTGTTCGAATATTTAATTCCCAATTTCAGCCAAGGCTATTTGTACACAATCCAAGGCTGGGATGTAACGCTTACTTGGGCAGGTACTGGAATGGTTGGCTCGATTCTTATTGCATGGGTGAACTATCGCGGTATCAAACTAACTTCTTTCATCAATATCGTACTGACATTATTAATAATTATCGCAGGTATTTTACTTATTACAGGCAGTAGTGTTTCCGGCACAACTGCAACAATGGAACCATTCTTTCAAAAAGGATTTTCCGGATTACTGACCGTTATCGTCATGACTCCATTCATGTTTGTTGGCTTTGATGTGATCCCTCAAGCTGCAGAAGAAATAAATCTACCGAAAAAACGAATTGGTCAACTACTTATTTTTTCTGTTATTTTGGCGGTTATCTGGTATGTTTCTATTATTTTTGGTGTTTCACGGGTCATGACACCTTCAGAACTTGCAGCAACAAACTTAGCAACTGCGGATGCGATGAGTAACGCTTATGGCGGAAGTCAATTAATGGCTAATATTCTTGTCCTTGGCGGAATCGGCGGGATTTTGACAAGCTGGTTAGGTTTTTACGTTGGTGGTAGTAGAGCAATTTATGCCCTCGCAAAAGCTGGCATGTTACCAAAATTCCTAGGCGAGTTACACCCTAAATACCGGACTCCACATAAGGCAATCATTCTTATCGCAGTTATGTCCACGATGGCACCACTGCTCGGCCGCCCTGCTCTTGTCTGGTTTGTCGATGCTGGTGGAATCGGGCTTGTGATTGGTTGGTCCATGGTCGCACTTTCCTTTGTCATCCTCAGAAAAAAAGCACCGGAAATGGAGCGGCCATTCAAACTTCGCGGCGGATCGGTACTTGGCTGGATTGCAACCATCCTCGCATTTGGAATCGCCACTTTATATTTACCAGGCATGCCATCCGCTTTAGGTATTCCAGAATGGATCATTATCGGATTCTGGTTCTTAATTGGAGCAGCTTTTTATAATTATTCTATGCGTAAATATGGAAAAGAAAACGTAGAAGAACATATGAAAAAAGAAATTGACCGCATCGCTTAATATTGTTTACAAAAATTTTAGAATATACTATAATAAAACTAATGAATCGTGTTAAGGCGCATCCACGCCCATGTCACATGATCAATGTAGCAATTTAAATAGTAAACTGCCTAATCTGTTTACAGTCCCTACCAGGATTGTTCCAACAGTCAAAAGCCAGTTCAAATTGATTTACAGGATACTGTATATCGTTTGAGCTGGCTTTTTTTAATACATATGAAAGGAGGTTCATTTATGGCTTCAGCTCTTTCTAATTTTAAAATTCTTGACCTGTCCCGGGTACTCGCCGGTCCTTATTGCACGATGATTCTAGGTGACCTCGGTGCAGAAGTGATTAAAGTCGAAGCACCTGGCGGGAGTGACGATACCCGAAAATGGGGTCCCCCCTTTCAAAAAGGTGTGAGTGCTTATTACCTGAGTGCGAACCGCAACAAAAAAAGTATTACGGTCGATTTAAAGACGGAAGAAGGAATTACCGTCATTAAGAAATTAGTAAAAGAAAGTGATGTCATTATCAACAACTTCAAAACTGGCACAATGGAAAGACTCGGGCTTGGGTTTGAGGAGGTTGCGGACATCAATCCTGGAATTGTCTTCTGCTCCATCACTGGTTTTGGCGAAACAGGTCCAAATAAAGCGATGCCCGGCTATGATTTTATCGTGCAAGCAATGAGTGGCTTCATGAGTATCACAGGAGATAAAAATTCCGGACCGCAAAAACTTGGTGTCGCTATTACAGATGTTTTAACCGGGCTATATGCCTGTATCGGTATCCAGGCTGCACTGCTTGAAAGAAACTTCTCTGGCAAAGGACAGAAACTTGATATTTCACTATATGACAGTGCTGTCAGTTCACTCGTTAATATTGGCAGTAATTATTTAATGTCAGGGAAAATCCCTGAAGCACTCGGTAATCATCATGCCAATATCGTGCCTTACCAAACATTTAAAACATTAGATGGAGAAATTGTTATTGCGGTTGGCAATGATAACCAATATAAAGCATTATGTACCGTTCTCGGAAAACCAGAATTAAGTACAGATGTTAGATTTTTAACGAACCCAGATCGCGTACAGCACCGAGAACAATTAGTTCCATTGTTAGAAGAAGTATTTGCAACGAAACCCACCAACTATTGGCAAAAGCGTTGTAATGAAAATAATATTCCATGCGGACCGATACAAAATTTAGAAGAGGTAACGAAAGACCCGCAGCTCCTTGCTCGAGAAATGTTTATCAGTACCGAACATCCGACTGCCGGACATATTAAAATGATTGGCAGTCCACTCAAATTATCGAGAACTCCCGTAACATACCGTCACCACCCGCCTAACGTTGGGGAGCATAATGAGGAATTCATGAATCAAAAAACAAAAAACTAAATTTGGGAGATGATCAGATGAACTTTGAATTCACGGAAGAACAAAATATGCTACGTAAAACAGTTAGAGATTTTACCGATAAAGAAATCATGCCGTATATTGCCGATTGGGACCGCACAGGACAATTTGATCCACGTATAATTGACAAAATTTCCGAACTCGGTCTCATGGGGGTATGTATCCCAGAGGAATATGGCGGTAGCGGCATGGATTACAATTCCCTTGCGATTGTCTGTGAAGAGCTTGAACGCGGCGATACGGCATTCCGTACTGCCGTTTCCGTCCATACCGGATTAAATAGCATGACGTTGCTGCAATGGGGGACAGAAGAACAAAAGCAGAAATATCTCGTTCCACAAGCAAAGGGGGAAAAAATCGGCGCATTCGGTCTTACGGAACCAGCTGCCGGATCGGATGTTGCAGCTTTAGAAACGAGCGCTGTTAAAGATGGAGACCATTATATTTTAAACGGTCAAAAGACATGGATTTCCCTTTGTGATCTCGCAGACAACTTTTTAGTGTTTGCCTATACTGGTGATAGGTCAGAAAAACATAAAGGAATTTCCGCTTTTATCGTGGAGCGGGAGTGGGATGGTTTTTCCTCTAAAGCAATTAAAGGGAAACATGGTATCCGTTCTGGGAATACTGGGGAAATCTTTTTCGATAACGTGAAGGTACCGAAAGAAAACCTGCTTGGTGAAGAAGGAGAAGGCTTTAAGATTGCCATGTCAGCCCTTGACAATGGACGCTTTACCGTTGCAGCCGGTGCCGTTGGGCAAATTATGGCTTGTCTCGAGGCTAGTGTGAAATACTGTCAGGAACGGGAAACTTTCGGGAAAGAAATTGGGAAGCATCAACTTGTACAACAGATGATTGCCAAAATGGAAGCTGGTTTTCAAATGAGCAGACTGCTCGTTTATCGTGCGGGGGCGTTAAAAAATCAAGGCAAACGGAACACGAGAGAAACATCCCTTGCCAAATGGCAGGCTTGTGATTTTGCCAACCGGGCTGCGGATGACGCCGTCCAAATCCACGGGGCATACGGCTACTCTGATGAATACCCGGTAGAAAGATATTTACGTAACTCAAAAGCCCCTGTTATTTATGAAGGGACGAGGGAAATTCATACGATCATGCAAGCAGAATATGTTCTTGGCTACCGTCAGGATAAAACGCTTAATCGAATGCTGCCAGCTTGGGAAGAATCATCAACCGTTCCTGGTCTCTAATTATTAGTGAAGGAGGGTGTTTAAATGCAGATTGAGACGATGACAAAAAGCTTATTCATTAATGGTTCCTGGAGAGATGTTGACGGAAAAACAGAAACAGTCTATAATCTATGATCACTCGAAAAATTGCTCCTGCTTTAGCAGCAGGATGTACCGTCGTCTTGAAACCAGCACCAGAAACACCGCTTTCTGCTATCGAGATTATGAAAGTTTTTGAGGAAGCTGGTATGCCTAATGGAGTTGTCAACTTAATTACTGGTGATTCCAAAGCAATTGGCGAGGCTCTGCTTGAAAGTAAAGAAGTACGCCATATTACATTTACCGGATCAACCGCAGTTGGAAAATATTTAATGCAAGAAAGTGCCAACCATGTGAAAAAGCTGTCACTTGAACTTGGTGGCCATGCACCAAGTATTGTTTTTGAGGATGCTGATCTTGAGAAAGCAGCAACACTCGTGCTAGGAAGTAAATTCAGAAATAACGGTCAGACGTGTATCTGTACGAACCGTCTATATGTCCACGAATCCATTGCCGAACAATTTACTGCAAAATTAACAGCAAAAGTAGCACAATTAAAGATTGGTTCAGGCTTAGAGAAAGGTACGGAGATTGGACCTTTAATCAATAAGAAAGCTTTAGATAAAGTCCATTACCATTTGGAAGATGCTGTAAATAAAGGAGCAAAAGTTCTGAATGGAGGCGCTTCATGGGATGGTACTTTAAAAGGGCATTTCTATCAGCCTACGATTCTGTCTGAAGTGACAAACGATATGGTTATTATGAATGAAGAAACCTTTGGACCGATCATTCCGATTCAAACATTTAACGATGAAAGCGACGTAATTAATAAGGCAAATGATACAGACTATGGATTAGCCTCTTTTATCTTCACAGAGAATACGAGTCGGGCAATCCGAGTTACGGAAAAGTTGGACTACGGTATTGTCGGTGTCAATGATGTCTTTCCTGCCAGTCCAGAAGCTCCTTTCGGTGGTATCAAACAATCTGGAAACGGTAAAGAAGGCGGACATCACGGGATGGATGAATTCCTTGAACAGCAATTTGTTTCGATTGGGATTTAGTAAATAATTATGGTGAGTCCTCTGGCATGCCAGAGAGGACTCACCATTTTTCATTCTGTTATTTAGGTGTTTTTACCACATTCTCGTACTGTTTATATAAATCCTTCATTGCTGAAGCAAGCGCATTACCTGCTTTTCCTAAATAATGCTCTTTAATTGCTTGCACAGGCTTATCAATTCCATCTTGCAAACTATGCCCCTTTAGTAAATATTGAACAAAATCTCTACCATGCTCTGTTGCGAGTGTACAACTTGCCGTCACGATTACCCCATACTTCTTATCGATTTCCGCAGTAATGGTCAGTGTTTCATAGATATTTTTTGCTGCCATCCCTGATGGTAGTCTCGAATGTCCTGCGATAAAGACTGTGTTCATCTCTCCATCTCCTCTAATTTTGAATTCTCTATATTATTAATATACCATGATTTGTATATCTTTTTATAATTTCTTTAGTATTACAAAAGATACTAAGATTATGGGAAGAGTCAAGGCAAAAAAACTACTATGATAAATTACGTGCAGCGGACAAATCGAGCAGCAACCTTTCTAAGTACCCCAAAGATCGCAATCAAGAGAGTGTGGGAGCTAGCAAATAATAAAAGCGCCCAGACTTCGGACGCTTGTCAAAATAATTATTTACCCTCTACACCACTCAAGCGCGGCTTGATCAACAATAACAGTAACATTTTCATGCTTTTTCAAAATTGATGCTGGGAAGTCCTCTGATATATCGCCATGTAGCAATTTTGCTGTTGCATCTGCTTTGGCTTCCCCGGAAACGAGTAAAAGAATTTCTTTACTGTTCATGATTGTCTCAATGCCCATCGAAATTGCTTGTGTTGGCACTTCCTCAATGGAATGGAAGAATCGTGCATTTGCTTGAATGGTGGACTCATCTAAATCAACAATATGAGTCTTACTATCGAAAGACGTTCCCGGTTCATTGAAACCAATATGTCCATTTCCGCCAATCCCTAGTACTTGAACATCAATTCCGCCTGCCTGTTCAATTGCACGTTCATGTTCCATGCATTCCTTTTCCAAATCTGCAGCAACCCCGTTTGGGATGTGAACACGGTCTGCGGCAATATCTACATGGCTAAATAGTTTTTCATTCATAAAATTATAATAGCTATTTGAATCATTTTGTTCTAATCCGACATATTCATCCAAATTGAAAGTAGTTACATTTTTAAACGATACCTCGTCTTGCTGGTGCTTTTCAATAATTCGTTGATAGAGCCCTTCTGGTGTGGAACCAGTTGCTAAACCAAGAACCGGGTTTTCCAACGAATTGATACGATCAACCATAAATTCGGTTGCTTTTTCGCTCATCTCATCATAGTCTTTTACTTTGATAACGTTCACTATACAATTTCCTCCCCCGGGCTGGTACATGTCAAATTAACTACGTGCTTTATTTTACCCACGTTTAATTTCCCATGTCGTTATTTTTTAATCCTGATGTTGGTATGCTAATGCGCCGCGGCATATCGTATATTTAATGTTTAGATCATCATCGACCAATAGGATGTCGGCGTCCTTCCCTAGTGTAATACTACCTTTTTGATCGTAAATACCAATTTGTTTCGCCGGATTAACAGAAGCCATCTCAACAATATTACGTAGCGTAACACCTTCTAGCTTAAGCATTTGTTTTGCGCCTTCATGCATTTTCAAAATACTGCCCGCTAATGTTCCATCTTCTAAAACAGCTCTATCATTTTTTACTTTAACTGGCTGACCACCAAGCTCATAGTCTCCATCTGGCAGCCCTTTAGCCCGCATCGCATCCGTAATTAAAATAATCCGCTCACTGCCCATGTTATTATAAATTAATTGCAGCATTTCTGGGATAACATGAATTCCATCCGTAATCAGCTCTGCTCGTAAGTCTTCCAATTGAAATGCAGCGCCAACTGCACCAATATCACGGTGATGGATTCCGTTCATTGCATTGCAAAGGTGGGTAAGTTGGCTAACTCCTTGTGATACTGCCGTTTTTATTCCAGCAAACCCAACATCTGTATGTCCTGCTGATACATTTACACCAGACTGTGCGAGATGTTTTATAAAAAGACCTTCTTCATCATGCTCTGGAGCCATCGTAATTGTTTTTATATTGCTGCCTGATTGTGCCTGCCATTTCTTAAATTGTTCTAAATCCGGTTTAACAATATACTCCTTTGGCTGTGCCCCTGCTCTTGACTTTTCTACAAAGGGACCTTCTAAATGGACACCAACCATTTCCGCCTGACCCGGTTTATTTAGATAACGCGCAGCATTTTCTAAGGCTTTCGAAATGTTATCGGGTGACTGCGTAATCGTTGTTGCGAGAAAGCTTGTCGTGCCTTCCATTGGTAAAATCGATGCAATTTTGTCTAGCGCTTCTTCCGTTGCATCCATCGTATCTGCCCCATTTGCACCGTGGATGTGACCATCGATAAATCCAGGGATGGCGTTTAACCCGGTCGCATCAATAATGTGAGCGTCCTCAGGAAGAGTCTGTGTGAAGGACTCTCCCTCCAAAAGGCTTTGAATCTGTTCATTTTCAATGTAAATCCCACCATTTGGGATAACTTTATCTTCCAGATAGATTTTAGCATTTTTTATAAGAATGGACTTATTGGTTTCCATTGTTCGCGCCCTCTCCCCAAATTTCTGCTAATGCTATTTGTCTTCAGCTGTTATAATAACCGTTTCTCCTGCTTTAGCTGTCTTTTCAGATGTAAAGTGATAATTTTTCTTTCCTTCTGCACTATTGGTAATGACAATTGGCGTAATTGTATTTGATGCATGTTCACCAATGTATTCCAAATCTGCTTCCATCAAAAGCTGACCAGCTTTTACTTCATCATCAACATTTATCTTTGCTATAAATCCTTTACCTTTAAGTCCAACTGTCTCCAGTCCAATATGGATTAGAATTTCTACGCCACCTTCTGTAACTAGTCCGATCGCATGCTTCGTTTCAGCAACTTGAATTACCTTTCCGTCTACAGGCGAATAGATCTTTCCATCTTCCGGAATAATGGCAATCCCTTCACCCATCATTTTTTCGCTAAATACTGGATCCGGAACTTCTTCCAAAGGTACAATCTTTCCATTTACTGGTGCAACTATATTTTCTTCCTTTTTTTG
>NZ_JAXHDC010000027.1:0-47764 GCF_037072045.1 Oceanobacillus sp. MO10714A
TTAACAATATCATTTGCTTCAACATAAACATAGGAACTTAAACTTTTTTCATTCATTTCCCCTATTGTCATGTCTGCTAGCAACTTTCCCTGTCCGATAATGATAACCCGGTCAGCAACTGCTTGTATTTCACTCATTAAATGGCTGGAAACAAGAACGGCTTTACCTTGGTCAGCAAGTTGTCTGAAAAGCTTACGCAGCCATTTAATACCGTCTATATCTAGGCCATTAAAGGGCTCATCTAATATAATTGTGTCGGGATTGCCAATCAATGCAGTTGCAACACCCAAGCGCTGTTTCATCCCTAACGAATAAGATTTCACTTTTTTATTTTTTACACTTTCCAATCCAGTTAATTCCAGTATTTCTTCTATTCTACTTTTTTCAATACCTGCCGCTGTTGCAATAATCGACAGATGTTGTTCCGCAGTAAAGTTTTTATCTAATGCGGATGGGTCAATTAATGTTCCGATTCTTTTCACTGGTTCTGAAAAATCACTGTATTTTTTTCCGTCAATTATTACTTTTCCATGTGTAGGTTGAACGAGGGAAATGATCATTTTCATCGTTGTTGATTTACCAGATCCATTAGGTCCAAGGAAGCCTGTAACTGCTCCTGGCTGAAGCGTTAAATTTAAATGATCAACCGCTGTTTTGTCACCGAACTTTTTTGTCAGATTGTCTGTTTTAATCATTTATTTCATCCTTCCTCTCAAGATAATAGCGATGTGCTGCTTCAATGAAACCTTTGGAAAAATTGTATAAAATTAAATCTTCCTCTGGCCATTGGTCGCTTAGCTCAGAGCCTCTTTCATATTCCGCCAGTATGTCAGGGTCATCCGTAGCGTTTTTGATGAATATATCCCATTTTTCTCCCAATTGGTATCCCGCTTCACTTTCATATTGGTCACTGTTTAGCTTTAACGCAGCGGCTTCCAAAATAAGCTGTTTCCACTGCCAGTAGAAATCTATAATCTCTCTATAGTCAATATCTCTGCTTTGAAATACCTTTTTAGTTCGTTCATCGTATTCAACATTTGCATAATCCAATACAGTTTGTTTATTTAAGCCGCATATCAGCTTCATTATCGGCTCTATATCCTTATTGGGATTCATCTCAATGGAATTTTTGACAACCTCAATAATAATCAAATTCATTTTAATTTCCATTTCTTGCTGGAATAGAATATCAGCCTGTTTATTTAAAATCTTTTTCATATCAGAGAAATCATTGAAATTTGTTAAGTGATTTTTAATTTCTTTAAGTGGCATGCCAATTCGTTTATAGAATAAAATTTGTTGGAGCCTCATTAAATCATTTTTGTTATAGTATCTTAGTTTTTTATTCTTATCTCGCTGTGCAACAAGTAAATTGATCCTATCGTAGTATTGAATGGTTCTTACCGTTGCTCCAGATAACTTTGCTAATTCACCGACAGTATATCGTTTTTCTTTCATTCCATAACCCCCTGAATTAATTAAATCACATTACGTAACGTCATTAGCAATACTTTTAAAAAAAGTATTGCTAATGACGTTGTGTATTGTGATATAATTTGCACTTTCTCTATATAAATCCTCATCTTTTCCTCCATATAGGATAAAAATTGGTTGGTTAAGGGGGGGACTTGATTATAAATGCCAAAGGTAGATTACGCGTAAAATAATACATTTAATTCAAAATAAATTCCTTGCATCTCAATCAATTGAGTGGTAAAGTGATAGCGACGAAAGGGGGTGAGGCAATTTGAAAAAGAATACGTTGGGTTCTTTAATCTGGTTACGGATTGCGCGATTTACCCATCAAAGTAACCTGTTATCGAACGAATTTCTAAAACAATTCGATATTACAGCTGCTCAATTCGATGTGTTGAACCAGGTAGCCACTTACCAGCCGATCATGCAAAGTGATCTTGCCACAAAGGTAACGGTATCACCAGGTGGGATATCGCGCATGCTCACTCGCCTAGAGCAAGAGGGTTATATACAGCGCAAGCAAGATTGGAAGACGAAATGGATTTCTCTCACCTATAAAGGGGAAGAGAAGATGCAGCAAGTGTTTCACCATCAGCTTGATTTTCAAACATCGATGCTGAATGGTTGTTTGACAGAAGAAGAGCAGAAGACATTATATAAATTAATGACAAAACTACAGAAGCATACCGAAGCAAAATTAGAAGATGAAGCATAAACAATTTTTTTAGCCATCAGTTGACTAGTAAACTTAAAAACGGAGGAGATTGACATGTTTACCATACCAGGTCATCATCATATTTCGATGATTACAAAGAACGCCAGTCAAAATAATCACTTTTATAAACAAGTACTAGGTTTACGCCGTGTGAAAGTAACGGTGAATCAAGATGATCCATCGATGTATCATTTATTTTATGGAGACAAGACAGGTAGTCCGGGTACGGAACTGACCTTTTTTGAGATTCCGATGTCAGGACATACGTACCGTGGAACAAACGCGATCACAAGAATCGGGTTATTAGTATCATCAGTGGAAAGCCTCCATTATTGGAAGGAACGCTTTGAAAAATATGACGTATATCATGATGAAATAGGGACATATGCGAACCGCCCGGCATTAAAATTTGAAGATCCAGATGGACTGCGTCTCGTGTTGCTCGCTTCGAGTGAAAGAATCGGCCACTGGGAAACATGGGAGAAATCAAATGTTCCGAAAGAGTATCAGATTCAAGGAATGGGTCCGATTGAAATGACTGTACGCCGACTTGAAAAGTTAGCAAATACACTTACAGATATGTTCGGTTATACAGAGGTAATCCGGAATGAAAGTGAAGCAATTTTTCAATCCGTTGAAGGAGAAGCTTTTGGAGAAATTGTTGTGAAATATATGGATGGACCTGCTGAAAGACCAGGTCGCGGCAGTATTCACCATTTGGCAATCCGTGTGCGAAATGACGAAGAACTAGAGTATTGGAGTGAACAGGTAAAACAAAGAGGTTTCCATTCGTCAGGTATTGTTGACCGGTTCTACTTCAAGAGCTTGTATTTCCGAGAGTCAAACGGCATTCTTTTTGAAATAGCAACGGATGAACCAGGATTTACGGTGGATAGTGATGTCGAAAGCTTAGGCGAGCAACTTGATTTACCACCGTTTCTTGAAGAACGTCGAGCGGAGATTGAAGCAAAACTAGCTCCAATTGAAGAAAAGGAGGAAAATAACATAATTGAAATCTTACCGAGAATTAATGAATTAGCTAAAAAGCAACGTGAAGCTGGGCTAACTCATGAGGAAAAAGCTGAACAGAAAGTGCTTCGGGAAAATTATTTACGAGCAATCCGCGGGCAAGTACTTGATACATTTTCTGGGGTGAAAGTGATGGACCCGTTAGGTCAGGATGTAACACCTGAGAAGGTTCGCAATTTGAAAGAAACAAAAGGGTAACGGAACATTTCTTTAATAAAAAAAGACAAGTCTTTTTCCCTCTCTAAGGATAAAGGCCTGTCTTTTTTTGATTTTCTATTACGGCTTAGTTTTACAATGGAAAATAGTACGCTATTTTTGCCATCGAAAAAACCGCTAAAAACATTGATTTAACAACGTTTTTGGCAGTTTTTGGTGTCAAGCATGAGATGATAACTTACAAAGGAAGATTAAAAACCACGAGGCTAGCTTGATCGATAAGAGAAACTGCTTATAAATCGTGTATGCCACCGTTCATTAAGTATGCTCTCTTCCCAAGAAACTCGTGACTTAGTCATGAGAGGTTCAAATTCTTATGATCATTCCGGATAAAAAATAACGGTGTAAAATCTGACCAGCTCATCCGTGGCGTTTGTATAGACATGAACTGTATTTGCAGGAAACTTAATGGTTTCATGCGCCTTTAATTCAAATTCCTCATCATGAATCTCAATCGTAAGTGTCCCGCGTTGGATTAATATATACTCTTCACCAATATGCTTCTCTGCTTGGTGACTGAAACCAGGCTGCAATTCTACGGTGAAAATTTCAAATTTCTTCTCCGGATGAAATGGAAAGACGGAATAGACAAGATAATTACCTCCGTCATCGAGGACAGGACTGAGCTTCGACATGTCTATTTTTTCGATTTTAGGTTTCTCATTTTCCTTAAGAAAACTTGAAAAAGATACTTGTAGCCCGTTAGCGATTTTCCAAAGTGTAGTGACGGTCGGATTGGACTTGCCTCTTTCGATTTGAGCTAGCATTGCTTTACTGACACCAGTCAATTCGGCTAATTGGTCAAAGCTTAATCCCCTTGCTTTTCTTATTTCAGCAAGATTGTCTGCAATCACTTCTTGAATGAATTCCATACAAAATCTCCTTGACTCTTTGATATGTTTATTATAGCATGTAGGGAATAATATAACATACATATGTTTAGTATTGCGTACAAGAGGGTGAGGAAATAATGAGTGAGTTGGCAAAAAAGATGGATGATGGATATAAATTGTCTACTTTTTCTCAAGGTGTAAAGGATTGTATTCCAACTTTATTTGGTTATATCAGTATAGGCATTGCTGCAGGAATTGTGGGTGCTTCATCAAATTTGAGTGTGCTTGAAGTTGCCCTTTTATCTATACTCGTTTATGCTGGTGCATCCCAATTTATTATCTGCGCTTTGATTGTAGCAGGCAGTCCTTTTTCTGTTATTGTATTTACAACTTTCATTGTGAATTTAAGGCATTTGCTATTGAGTATGACATTGGCTCCTTATTTCACAAACTATTCTCTGTTGAAAAATATTGGGATCGGTGCCCTTGTCACAGATGAGTCATTTGGTGTCGCTGCGAATAAGATTGTCCAAAAAGAAACGTTCAATGATCGCTGGATGAACGGATTGAATATAACCGCGTATATCTTTTGGATTTTATCCTGTGTCGCAGGTGCGATTTTTGGAAAATGGATTTCCAATCCGGAAGTACTCGGATTGGACTTTGCTTTAACCGCTATGTTCCTTGCCTTACTTGTACTGCAGTTAGAGCATATCGATGTAGGTAAACTGAATTTTTATTTATCTTTAATTGGTTATGTCGTTGTACTGATGATCGTATTTTGTCTGTTCGTACCTTCCTATATCGCGATTCTTTTAACTACAGTCATTGTTGCTACGATTGGAGTGGTAAAAGACAAATGAGTATTAATCTAACCGTACTTTTAATTATATTGGGCTGTGCGATTGTAACTTTTATTCCGAGGGTTATTCCATTCATCGTTATTAGAAATATAGCCCTTCCAAAAGTTGTCGTCAAATGGCTTTCATTTATACCGGTTTGTATTTTTACCGCTTTGATTGTTGATAGCTTTATCATTCAAGATGCGTCAGTATTAGCAATAGATTGGAGAGTGCTTGCTGCAATCATCCCAACGCTTTTTATTGCCTTGTGGACAAAGAGTTTATCAGCTACCGTTCTTGTAGGGATTATATGTATGGCGACGGTCCGGTTTTTCGTTTGAATTCTAGATCATGTTGCATAACCAGCCTTCTTTGGATATCCTTATCTAAAAGAGACCCTATTACTTTCATTCAGCGTTAGTGTCTGGTTCGTTCACTAATTATGGCGTTCTAATCGCCGTTCAATTGCCCGGCGGACGGATGCGCATCCTAAGGCACGGCCGAAGCCTCGACGCACAGGACGTGCTAATGCAGACGTTGCCACATACGAGAGCGTTCTTAGTCTGCCTCGGTTCCCGCTCAGGTCTTCGGACTCGTGCTTTTCCCGTAGGAGTCACCGTCCGCCGGGCAACTGAACTAGTCTAAAGGATTATTTTAAAAAGAAATTATTCCGTTATGATAAGGATTGTACTTCCGGAATATTAAACAGTAATCCAAATCACGCTTTTCCTCGGAGCAGTCCAGACACCTCGAGACTCCTGCAGGAGGCCGGCTAAGAACGGTCACGTCCTGCGACCAACGCTGGCATTAGAACTTCCTGTTCGTCGAAAGGCATAGGTGAGACCCCGCGGTACGCAAAGCGTACGAGGAGGCTCACCAGCCGCCTGCGGAAAGCGAGAGGTGTCTGGACTGCGGACCTCCAGAAGAAAATTGCACTAACGCTGAATGAAAGTGATCGGAAGAATTGATCGTTAGTTTTCTTAGACTTTAATAGTAGTTGAAAGGAATGGTAATATGGCTATCCCGAGCAGTGATAAAAAGTATTCGTATGCTGATTACCTAATATGGTCTGAAGGAAAACGAATCGAATTAATTGATGGGCAAGTTTATTCATCTTTTAACGGATGCTGGGTACAAACTGCAAGGAATATTTACAAAAGATGATAACATTGCTATTCAAAGCTTACCTGGATTGGAGCTGGATTTAAGTCATATTTTTGAATGAAAAAGTAAAAAGGCAGGGACATCGCTCTGCTCTATTTTGTCCCAGCCTTTTGCTATAGTAATGAACCATTCAATGCTTGCATCATCTTCTCCGGATTAAAACCGGAAATCAACTTCCCATTTATCTTCGTTTGTGGAACAGACAACCTTCCTGTTTTCGTGATCAGTTGAAGCATGGCGACCGGGTTCATATCCACATTCACTTCTTGATACGGTATTTCTAACGTATCGAGAAAGCTTTTAACCATGCCGCATACTGGGCATAGCGCTGATGTATATACGATTGTTGTCTGATTCATGTGAATACCTCATTAGTTAAAATTATATGCAGTTACGATTTTTTCTCTTCCAGTAACGAGATCATTAAAGTATTCATAAAGATTAATACCTAAGTAGGAACCGGAAATATTGTGTATGTTTGTATACCCAAGATTATTTAACGCGATGACCATATTATAGCTTCGTTGACCTGAGCGACAGTGGATATACACCGGTTTGTCTGTAGGAATTTCGGTTAGTCGTTCTCTGAATTCACTTAGCGGAATATTCACTGCGTTCTTTAGATGACCTGATTCAAATTCGCCTTTTTCTCTAGCATCGATAATAAAGGCATTGTTCTCAACTAATCCACGGACTTCGGAAACTTTTACTTCCTGATAGCGTCCCTCTAACTGATTGAGGGCCACAAGTGCAGCATGATTTACAACATCTTTAGCTGTCCCTAACATTGGAGAGTATGTTAGCTCAAGGTCTTTTAAGTCTTCCAATGTACCATTCATTGTGATCATCGTTGCAATAACATCAATCCGTTTATCGACATTTCCCTTCCCGATTGCTTGAGCACCAAGAATTCTACCTGTCGGGTATTCATAGACTAATTTAAAATGCATCGGATTACTGTCCGGCATCAAACCTACCTTATCTCCAGGCATGACATAAACGGTATCATGAGTAATTCCAGCTTGTTCAGCGGTTTTCGCATTTAGTCCAGTTGAAGCTGCATTCAAGTCAAAAAGCTTGATGGATGATGAACCGATTACGCCTTGATTTCTGTTCGGAATACCATACATATGATCAGCCGCAGCCCTCGCTTGCTTTTGAGCTGGTCCTGCCAGTGCAAGTCTTGTCGGTTTGTGTAATAAGCGATGATGCACTTCAATTGCATCTCCGACAGCATAAATATTTTTATCATTTGTTAAATAGTTATGATCAACTTTGATTGCGCCGGTGTTCCCAATTTCGAGGTTTGATTCTTCCGCTAATGTCGTTTCCGGTCTCACACCGATGGCTAAGATGACCGCATCTGCCTTTATCCTTTTCTCTGAACTTGTTTCGACATAACCGTCTCCAATTTTTGTTAATCCATCGTCTAGAATGAGTTCAATGCCATTATCCACCATTTCTTTATGAAGGATTTGTGCCATATCGTAATCGTACGGTGCCATGACTTGGTTGGCAAACTCGACTAATGATACATTGTGTCCAGCGAGCTTAAGGTTTTCAGCAACTTCTACACCAATGAAGCCACCCCCAATTACGGCGATGTCCTTTAAGTCTTTTTGTTTGATAAAATTCCTTACATTCTCGATATCGACCACATTACGGATCGTAAACACGTTGTCGTTATGGATGCCTTCTAAGTTTGGCTTAATCGGTTTCGCTCCAGGTGATAATACCAATTTGTCGTATGCTGCTTCGTAGGTTTTATCTGTCATTAAATCTTTTACAGTGATTGTTTTTCTATCTCGATTGATCTTGATAACTTCTTGATTAACTCGTGCCTCGATGTTATAGCGTTGTTTAAATATGTTTGGATTCATTAGAACGAGTTGCTCGCTATCTTCAACAATTCCACTCAGATGATAGGGTAAGGAACAGTTGGAAAATGATACATGAGGTCCTTTTTCAAACATGATAATTTCTGCACGCTCATCCAATCTTCTTACTCTAGCGGCAACGGAGGCTCCACCGGCCACTCCGCCAATGATTACTATCTTTTTTCCCATCATGCACACTCCTCTTTTACTAATTTACCTGGTAGGGTATATGTTATTTATCGTAAGGCGTAAGAAATTTGACTTATGCTTATATCATATACCCCTTAGGGTAATGTGTCAATTGTTATGAAATTGTGAGTCCTTGCAGTTATATTGACAAAATACGGGCGTGGGTATATTATAAGGTTGTTTACTATTTCTTGAAAAAGGAGAATAAGCATGGAATATAATGATCAAATGAAAAATAGAGTAAAGCGGATGGAAGGGCAGCTCCGAGGGATTTTAAAGATGATGGAAGAAAATAAAGATTGTAAGGATGTTGTTACACAATTATCAGCTGTTCGGTCCGCAGTAGATAGAACATTAGGTGTTATTGTGAGTTCGAATTTAGTTGAATGTGTTCGAGCAGCAGAAAAAGATGGAACAGATGAAGGAGAATTAATTAAAGAAGCTGTCAGCCTACTTGTTAAAAGCAGATAAGAACAGGAGGTTGACTTTTTTTCTACCGGATATCTTATAATAGTAGAGGACCCATACTTTTACCTCCTTGATTTATCGTGTTGTCTATACTGTAATACATGATTATTAAAAAAATATTAATTTTTTTAGCTACACAATTATAAAGTAAGTCAACAAGCTAGACCACCACTTGTTCTATAAAAGAAGAATAAGTGGTGGTTTTCTGTTATTCTGACTTACCTTTTTGTAAAACGACGAGTTGATCTCCTTCATCAAGCATTATTTTGCTTCTAAGCGTAATCAGCTGAATGGTATTCTTCTTTCTGATTAACAGCGGAATAGCGTCCTCAGGAAGCAAATCTATTTTATCTTGGTGGTTCATTGGCAATGCTTGTATTTTATATCCCGTATTGATTTTCTTATTTAGTTCAGTGAATACAGCATCTTCACGAAATAAAAGGTTAGCCTTTCCTGCAAAAGGAATTTTTTTCGAATCCTGCTGCTTATAGCTCTCGCTGGTAAGCGTAAAGGTGTGATTATGTCCGAATTTTGGTGCATAGGATTGGCTGACTAGCACATTAAATGCAGCATCTCCAGTTAAGCAAAGGATGGTTTCATATGGTGTCAGGTCTACCTCGTATTCGCTGTGTTCTGCAAGAATTTGACCGTGGTAGACAGGAATTTTCTTTTTCACGGCAGGTTGAAGCAGTGTGGCCGAAGAATCACTAATTAACACAGGTATATTTATCTTCTGTAAATAATCCGCGAGTGCAATTGAAAAACTATTGGCCCCAACTAAAAGGATACCGGGTGCAGCGTCGTTAGCGAGCCCAAGAGCCTTAGCGATTGGTCTGAGGGAAAAACCATGTGCGCAAACCGTAATAAATACAAGTGCAAAGGTTAGGGCTGTAAGCATTGCAGCACCTTCCCCATCATTCAAGAGAATGGTCGCAAAATATCCGGAAACAGATAGTGCGACAATTCCTCGTGGCGCTATCCAGCCAATCAGAATTTTTTCAGCATTGGAAAGCTCTGTACCGGCAGTAGAAAGCCAAATGGATAAAGGACGCACGATAAATAGCATTACAAGAACGAACCCGATAATTGGCCATGTAAACATTTCGGCAATGGTTTCACGTGTCAAGGAAGCGGTTAGTAAAATAAAAATGGTTGACGTTAATAAAACAGAAACATTTTCCACAAATTGGCTCACGTCTTGCCCAATCGATGATATATAGTGTTTCGTACGACCTATCGTTAATCCCATTACGGTTACTGCGAGCATACCTGTTTCATGCATCACAACTTCTGCCAAGGTAAAGCAAAGCAGTACAAAGGAAATGATAATAGGGGACTTTAAATATTCCGGAAATAATCCTTTGTTAATCATAAAACTGACAAGCATACCGATTACATAACCGAGAATAATAGCAATAACTGCACTTAAAAGGAAATTAAATATATAATTTGCGTGCAGGCTATCATTCGTTAATACTTTGATTATTTCATAAGCAAATAGTGCAAGCAGCGGACCAAAGGGATCTACAATAATACCTTCCCATTTAAGTACTGCTGCCGTTCGCGGTTTTAACTTTGCGTTTCTTAGCAAAGGAAGAATAACGGTAGGTCCTGTTACGATAAATAGACCACCGATAATAAATGAAATTTCTAGGCTCAGGCCGGCTATAAAATGCGCAGCAATTGCTCCACCGATCCAAGCGATGAATGCACCTATCGTAACAATCCGAAAGACGGATTTGGATACGCCTTTGATTTCTCGAATATCAAGACTCGAGCTGCCTTCAAATAAAATGATCGCGACCGAGAGCGAGATCAATGGACTGTACAGGTTTCCCAAAGCTTCTTGTGGATTAAACAGGCCAAATACAGGTCCCAGCAATAAACCGGCAATTGACATGATGACAATGGATGGCCATTGAATCCTCCAAGCTAGCCATTGTGAGAAAATACCAACGACAATGATAACTGCGATACTAACCAAAACAATATTTTCCATATACCATTCTCCGATTCTTTTGTATTCATGTTAAGAAATGCGGTAATTTCAGCCCTATGTTTTATTGAAAAAGTAGTTTTTAATTTCACTTTAATCGGCTGTCATTCCCCCTTCTTTCAAACATGGTGACGGGGCACGGACGGAAAAGTCAAAAGCTAAAGCGCATTCATTTCATACTATTGTAGCGCGAAGCTTCTCCTGATTTAAAAGAAGAATATATCATAAATATGTTGCTCAATTAAGATGAAGATATAAGTATCAATTTCCTCTTAAGATTTTAATCTTAAGGGGAATTGTTTTGTATAATCGTAATTGTGGCCTTCTCTTTGTCGTATACGTTTGATTTAGAAAATAAGTGGAAGCCTGATTAAAGAAAGTGTATAAAAAATCCTAAAAATGTGTTGGGTGATGTAAATGCTAATGGGGAATAAAAGCCGCCGTTTATATCGTTATGTATGGAGTATAGCGGGGGGACTATTCATACTCCTAGTGTGGATGGAAAGTTATTATGTGAATGCTGGCAGAATGATAGGTGTACTGATTTTATGCTTGCTTATTTTTCTTGTTATCTCCAGCCTTTATCTTAAAAGGAATGGAGGAATTATTCGAACTGTTACGCTTGCTTCCAGTGGGTTTGCTATTTTGTTTGAAGTGACTTGGCTTATTACGGATTGGTATCCAGCTTTTGTAGTGGCTCAAATGCTTGTAATTGGAATTGGATTTTATTGCTTTATTATCAGCGGAAAGTTATTTGAACGTGATAAAAATACTGGGTCGAATAGGTGGAGAATTACACGTCGGTTGCTAAAATCAGTAGGAATTGTCATTTCAAGTTTGGTTTCATTTGTTGTGATTGTAAACTTTATAACGCCCGCTCCATTAATGAGTGTCGTTCAATCGTACAAGGGATATGGCAATAGTTATGATGCACTTCCCCCGGAAAAGAAAACGTTGGAACATGGTCATTTAAAGATAAGTGATATTGAGTATGGCAAGGATTATCCAAATAGCTATTTAGATGTGTATATTGTAAACAACGATCCGAATATAGAAAGACCAACGTATTTTTTTGTGCATGGCGGTGGTTGGACGATAGGTGATAAAAAGCTGGAGGATAATGCTTACTATGAGCAGTTGCTTGATGCAGGATATAATGTCGTCTCAATCAATTATGCTCTATCTCCAGGATATACCTATCCAGTGCCTTTACAACAATTGTCTCAGGCTGTCGAATTTATGCAAGAACAGGGGAATAAATATGGGGTAGATATGTCAGCAGTTATTTTTGCGGGTAGCAGTGCTGGAGGGCAGATTGTCGGACAGTTTTTGAACGTGCAAACGAATCAGGCGTATGCAGAGAAAATAGGAATTACTCCTGTTATCTCTCGGGATGCTATTAAAGCTGCTGTTTTAGATTCTGCGGCACTTGATTTAGAAAGAATGGGGAAAACAAAATCCCCAGTTGCTTCTTCTAATTGGATTTTCTATCAATTCAGCAGAAATTATTTCCAAAAGGAACATTTGCTTAATGGTACGGATGAATATGCTGAACAAGGAAATGTAATTGACCACGCGACGGAACATTTTCCACCTGTGTTTATTGCAGATGGGAATACAGGTACATTCCCTGATCAAGCAAAGGATTTGGCGGCAAAATTAAATCGTCTTGGTGTAACAAATGAGCTGTATCTAATTGATAAAAATAAAGTAAGATTAAGCCATGTTTTTATGGATACCTATTCCACCTACACCACTGATTATACAAAGAAAAAATTAGCTTTTTTAAGGCAAGTTTTAAAACAGTGAAGCACGGATTTAAAAGCACAGATTATAAACATCTTTCATAGCCTATAAAAGGAATGCTGGGCGATGAGGTGGATATATGGATATAAAAATTGGTGATATTGTAACACGGAAATCCTATAACCATGATATAGTTTTTCGTGTGTCCGAATTAGAAAAAGAGCAAGTACTCTTGCGTGGTACGGAAATGCGTCTGCAAGCTGATGCGCCAATTGAAGATTTAACGATAGTAGCTCGTGCGGATTTGGAAATACGGCAAAAAAAATCGAAAGAGAAAGAAGAATTTTCTTATCGTTTATTCCGTCAAGATTACCAGTTGATGCGGGAGAAAAAAGCACATCAGATAAGTGGCGGTTATGAGCGGAACTTTTCATATTTCCAGCTTCCTGCTAAGGTCCTACACTTGGATGGTGACCCGATTTATTTGCGGAAATGTATCAGTCTTTATCAGCGGGTAGGCTTACATGTGCACGGTGTCCACTTACTTGAAAAGGATATGCCCCAGGCGATTGGCCCACTGATTGAAAGGATTCAGCCAAATTTAATTATCATTACCGGTCATGACTCCTATTCAAAAAACAAAGGCGAAAAAAAGGATTTACGTGCATACCGAAATTCCAAGTATTTTGCCGAAACGGTGCGGGAAGCAAGAAGGGTGAATCCCCATCTTGATCAGCTCGTTATTTTTGCCGGTGCGTGCCAATCCCATTTTGAGTCGATTATCCGAGCTGGTGCGAATTTCGCAAGCTCACCATACCGAATTAACATTCACGCATTGGATCCTGTTTATATCGCAGCAAAAATTGCTTATACTCCTTTTATGGAAAGCGTCAATGTTTCGGACGTTCTCCGCAACACATTAACTGGAGAAAAAGGCATGGGTGGCGTCGAAACTCGCGGTCTCCTTCGAACGGGAATGCCTTACCTTGACGGCACAGAAGAAGAACCTACCGAGCCAAACACCTCAACCAATAACATCATTGAATTTTAAAACCTAAAAAATACGAAGAGCTTGTCCGTGACTTCCAGTGACAATAAAATGCAGGGAGTAGATCACTGATAAGCTCTGTCAGTGCTCTCCAGCGGCGATACGATGTGTAATCATCCCCGCTGAAACGCTACACATAATGGACTTTAATACTCATGCTAAACCCGATATTGAAAAAAGTGTGTATGCGGGCGCTGCTCTCCTCTCCTTTATCTGCTTTCTAGCTCAGGATATTTGTCTTGTTTTTTTGGAGACTTGGGCAGTAATAAAGCGTTATCCGATAATTTTTATGCAAACCGTACATAAAAAGTTAATAATTACTAATAATACGTAATAAGACCTAATTTTATTGTTGACAGGTAAAATGCAATCCTGTTATAATATTTAGTTTCATTTGACTAATGAACGAGCCTATGCTATAATAAGAAGCAGTGAGGTGGAGTGTATTGGCTAAAACATTGAACGAAATTAAGCAAGGTCTTGACTGCCAAATAGGTAGACGTTTGCGCTTGAAGGCAAATGGAGGCAGAAGAAAAACGATTGTCAGATCCGGGGTATTAGCAGAAACTTATCCTTCTGTATTTATCGTGGAACTTGATCAAGACGAAAATGCATTCGAACGTGTGTCATACAGCTACGCAGACATTTTAACAGAGACAGTTGAACTAAAATTTTTAGACCAAAGATAGAGACGCGAATAAAGCAGTGGATTATTACAACTCCACTGCTTTATTTTTTTAAAAAAGATAAGTATAAAATAAAAATGCTGTGATAACTTAAGTATCCAGGGCTAGCACGTCCGGCTCAAGCTCCTTTGTTCGATTTTCCCACCGTTTCCGTAACCTTCCGCGGTTCATTCTTTGCAGATAGGTCAAGCTAAGTGTGTCGTAACGATACTAACGAAAAGGAGCTGTTTTTTCATGGGAAGGCGTAGAGGAATCATGTCAGACCAGCTGAAAGAAGAAATCGCCAAAGAGTTAGGGTTTTACGACACGGTCCAGCAAGAGGGCTGGGGTGGCATCAAAGCACGGGATGCCGGGAATATGGTGAAACGTGCTATTGAAATGGCTGAGGAGAACCTAGAAAAAGGCAAGCGCTAGTCGCTTGCTTTTTTCCTTTGCGAAGGTTCCGTTAGTCCCACTCCGGCGCCGTACGTCGATATGCGGGCGCTTCTGCTTTTGAAGGTCGCACCTCTATGGGGATTATGATACAATTTGTTTAACTTTTCGTTTCAGGAGCAGGTGAAGGAGCATGACGATCATAGAGAAGGCACCAGCAAAAATAAATTTGTCGCTTGATGTATTGCGCAAACGGGAAACTGATGAATACCATGATGTGGAAATGATTATGACGACAATTGATTTAGCTGATCGACTGGAATTTACATCTCTTGAAGAAGATCGAATTAGAATTTCCATGGAAAGCCGTTATGTACCGAATGATGAGCGGAATTTAGCATATCGGGCGGCAAAGCTTTTTAAAGAAAAATTTGGTATTACAAAAGGTGTCCATATTAAGATTGATAAACATATTCCTGTCTCGGCCGGTCTCGGGGGCGGTAGTACCGACGCGGCGGCTGTGGTTCGAGGACTCAATCGATTATGGTCCCTTGACCTTGAACTGGCGGACTTAGCCCTCATTGCGGCGAAGTGCGGGTCCGATGCGACGTTTAGTCTGTACGGTGAGACGGCAATTGCGCGTGGTTTCGGTGAAATTGTGGAAAAGCTTCCCTCTCCGCCGCCCTGTTGGGTTGTTTTGGCAAAACCGGATATTGGTGTATCGACTCGAACGATTTTCCAACATGTAAAAGTGGAGGAGCTAACGCATCCTAATAATGAAGCCCTTATTCGAGCGCTTCATGCGAGAGATTTATCCGCAATCTGTAAGTATATTGGCAACTCTTTGGAAGCAATTACAATTACGCTTCATCCGGAAGTAAAGCGGATTAAAGATACGATGAAAAATTTGGGGGCACCCGGTGTTTTAATGAGCGGTACGGGACCGACCGTATATGGTTTAGTGGAGCATCAAGAGAAGGCGAAGAAGATTTATAATGGAATGCGCGGTTTCTGTGATGAAGTGTATCTCGTCCGCCTCCTCGGCTAAATATTGCCAAAACACGTACGAAAGTGGTATATTTAGATAAAATATACGGTTTTGAGGTGTCGTAATGAAAAGAAGTAACCGTTTAATCGTGTTAACACAATTTTTCTTGGAAAACCCCCATACACATACACAATTACCTTACTTTGTGGACTTATGCGGTACAACAAAGTCCTCGATAAGTGAGGATCTTGATATTATACATGACGTGTTTGAGCAGCAAGGGCTGGGGATACTTCACCGGACGACAGGAGCTGGTGGAGGCGTCCGTTATATTCCGAAAAATGCTGATGCTTATGACGAGTCTTTCATCCTTGAATTATGTGAAAAGCTAAAAGACCCGGAACGGATTTTACCCGGTGGCTATCTATACATGAGTGACCTTTTAGGTGACCCGAAAACGGTCCGAGAAATCGGCCGTATTTTTGCTTCCAGATTTTCAGAAATTGAACTTGATGCAATTGTGACCGTAGCAACGAAGGGGATTCCACTTGCCTATGCAGTAGCATCTTTTCTCCAGGTACCGGTCGTAATTGCAAGAAGGGACCCGAAAGTGACGGAGGGTTCCTCGGTCAGTATCAATTATGTCTCAGGTTCCTCCCGAAGAATTCAAACGATGGTCCTTCCGAAACGCAGTTTGAAAGAAGGTTCAAATGTATGTATCATCGATGATTTCATGAAGGCAGGAGGAACGATAACAGGGATTACGAATTTACTTGCCGAGTTTGATGCGGAAGTGAAAGCAATTGGAGTATTCGCGGAAGCAGATGACGAAGACGAAGAAAGAAAAGTAACCAACTATACATCACTGATTAAGATTTCCGAAGTGGATACAAAGGGAAATCAGATGGAGATTGTACCTGGTAATTTCAAATAATTTCACCGTAATCTTTTCCTTTTAAAACTTTTAGTAAGAAAATTAATTTTTTATGAATTAAAGCAGGAATTTTAAGAGTTTTGTTGAACTATACATGTAGAGTTCAAATGGGAAAAGGTGGTGAAACACATCGTGGAAGTTACTGACGTAAGATTGCGCCGCGTAAATACAGAGGGCAGAATGCGTGCAATTGCATCAATTACTTTGGACCAAGAATTCGTTGTCCATGATATTCGTGTGATTGACGGAAATAATGGACTTTTCGTAGCAATGCCGTCTAAACGTACGCCGGATGGAGAGTTTAGAGATATTGCCCATCCAATTAATTCAAATACGAGAAATAAGATTCAAGAGGCGGTACTGGAAGCTTACCGACTATCGGGAGAAAATGAAGTCGAATTTGAAGAAGCAGGTGCTTCCTAAAATGATTGATGATAGACAGGGGGGACTAATCTTACACAGGTTAGCCTCTTTTTTTTGCCATTAATTCACAAACCTTCCAATACCATCTTTTTTCGGCGTTTAAAATCCAGCGCAATATTCAACAATTCTTGAAATCCTCATACGTTTACGATATATTTTAAAGTGGACAAATAGAATAATGGAGGTTTCTTTATGACAAATCGCTATGCGGTAATTCTTGCTGCAGGGCAAGGTACAAGAATGAAATCAAAGCTTTATAAGGTGCTGCACCCTGTGGTGGGAAAGCCGATGGTACAGCATGTCATTGACCAGTTAAATGTCGTTAATTTAGATAAAAATATTACAGTTGTTGGTTTTGGTGCGGAAAAAGTTCAAGAAGAGCTTGGAGCACAAACAGAATATGTTGTGCAGGAAGAACAATTAGGAACAGCCCATGCTGTCCTCCAGGCGGAAGATCTATTAAAGGATGCCCAAGGGACGACGATTGTTGCATGCGGAGATACCCCGCTGATTACAGGAGAAACATTCCGCAAGCTAGTAGAACATCACGAGGAAACGAAAGCTAGCGCAACAATTTTAACAGCGAACACTCCTGACCCTGCTGGATATGGGAGGGTTATTCGGAATGCGGATAAAGAAGTGGAACGCATTGTCGAACATAAAGATGCGAATGAAGCCGAATTACTCGTTAATGAAATAAATACTGGTACATACTGCTTTAATAACCAAGATTTATTTGAGGCACTTAGGAAAGTTTCCAATGATAACGCCCAGGGTGAATATTATTTACCAGATGTTATTGAAATTTTAAAAGCCGAAAATAAATTAGTAACCGCTTATCTCACACCGGACTTTGAGGAAACACTTGGGGTAAACGACCGAGTGGCGCTTGCTGAAGCGGAGCGGATTATGAAGCAACGTATCAATGAATTGCATATGCGAAACGGGGTTACGCTTATTGACCCGAACAATACGTATATCGGAGCAGATGCTGTTATCGGTCAAGATGTGACGATCTATCCAGGAACACGGATTACCGGAAAGACAACCATAGAAGCAGATGCTGTGATTGGTCCGAACAGTGAACTGCACCAGTCGACGATTGGTAAAGGAACAGTGATCAAGCAAAGCGTTGTTCACGATAGTAAAATCGGTGAAGGCGTCGCTGTTGGACCATTTGCTCATGTGCGCCCAGAGTCTGTTATCGGCAACGATACGAAGGTCGGTAACTTTGTCGAATTGAAGAAAACCTCCCTTGGCAATAATAGTAAGGTTTCCCATTTAAGTTATATGGGTGATGCGGATGTTGGGGAACATGTAAATATTGGTTGCGGAACGATTACAGTTAACTATGACGGGAAGAAAAAGCACCTTACAAAAATTGAAGACAATGCATTTGTCGGCTGTAACTCAAACTTGATTGCGCCGGTTACGATTGGCGAAGGATCCTATGTGGCTGCAGGTTCAACAATCAATAAAGATGTACCGAAAAATGCTTTATCAATTGCAAGAGCAAGACAAACGAATAAAGAAGATTATGCAGAACGATTTAAAGGAAAAAAATAACAACGGAGGGTTAATTCCATGGCATCTAAATATGAGGATGGCTCGTTAAAACTATTTACACTAAATTCAAATCCCGCACTGGCAGAGGAGATCGCAGAACATCTTGGTATCCCGCTGGGTAAATGTACCGTATCAAGATTCAGTGACGGTGAAGTTCAAATTAATATCGAGGAAAGCATTCGTGGCAGTGATGTTTACGTTCTGCAATCCACTTGTGCACCGGTTAATGATCATGTAATGGAATTATTAATTATGATCGATGCACTGAAACGTGCTTCAGCAAAATCAATCAATATCGTGATGCCTTATTATGGATATGCAAGACAGGACCGGAAAGCGCGTGCAAGGGAACCAATTGCAGCGAAGCTTGTTGCTGATTTACTTGAGACAGCTGGTACAACGCGTGTCATCACACTAGATCTTCATGCACCGCAGATTCAAGGATTCTTTAATGTTCCAATTGACCATTTACAAGGTGTGCCGATTCTTTCTGACTACTTTGAGGAAAAGAATTTACAAGACATTATCGTCGTTTCTCCGGATCATGGTGGTGTAACAAGAGCAAGAAAACTTGCTGACCGTCTGAAAACGCCTCTCGGGATTATTGATAAGCGCAGACCGAAGCCAAATGTTGCAGAGGTCATGAATATCATTGGGAACGTGGAAGGTAAAACTGCAATTTTAATTGATGATATCATTGATACAGGTGGTACAATCACCCTCGCGGCAGACGCTTTAATTGAAAATGGTGCGACAGAAGTGTATGCTTGTTGTACACATCCTGTTTTATCAGGTCCAGCTATTGACCGAATTGAAAATTCCGCGATCAAAGAGTTGGTTGTTACGAACAGTATTCCACTTCCAGAAGAGAAGAAACTGGATAAAATTACTGCCTTGTCGGTCGCTCCTTTAATTGGTGAAGCAATCATTCGTGTTCACGAAGAGCAGTCTGTAAGCATTCTATTCGATTAATAGTTTCATTCATTACGTAAAAAGGTATATATCTATACTTAATTACATGATCAAATTTGTCTATTTTACAATAGAAAATTATTTGGAGGATGATGAAGATGGCAATAAAGCTTAAAGCATTAAAGAGGGACGATTTAAGTAATTCAGTAACAAAACAATTACGTGCAGATGGACAAGTTCCTGCAGTTGTTTACGGTAAAGATAAAGATTCGAAAACCGTTGCAGTTGATAGTGTTGAATTATTGAAAACAGTTCGTGACGAAGGAAGAAACGCAATTATCACATTGGATGTTGAAAATGGCACTTCCGTTGATGTGATGCTTCACGAATATCAAATCGATCCAATTAAAGACTCGCTCATCCATGTTGACTTTTACGTTGTTGATATGTCCGAGGAAATGGAAGTTTCTGTACCGGTACGTATCGAAGGAGAAGCAGCTGGTGCAAAAGAGGGCGGCGTCATGCAGCAGCCACAGTATGAAGTGCTTGTTAATGCAAAGCCTGCTAACTTCCCAGATGAGATTACAGTGGATGTATCTGAACTTCAAATTGGAGATGTAATCACCGTGCAGGATTTACCAGCATCTGATAAGTATGAGTTTGTGGATGAGCCGGATGCAGTTATTGTCACAATCGTACCTCCAACTGAAGAGGAGCCAGAAACACAGCTTCCTGACGATGGTGCAGAGCCTGAGCTTGTTGATGCGAAAGAATCAGACGAAGAATAATTTAAGCAGTTTAATGATATAGTAAAGAACAACCCTCCTAGCAGGAACATATTGGTTTCTATAGGAGGGCTTGTTAAGTGTTATGAGAATATAAGGGCATATTTTTTGAAAATTCCGGATGAAGTGAAACTCATTCAGTGGGGGTTTCCTTACCACCCGCCCCTGAATGTTAGTTGAACAGAATCAGGTATTTACGGACTGTATATCCCCACACCTTCATATTTTGGGTTTCCCTCATATTTTGAGGAGGGGGTATTACAGACTGTTCATACGTGATAAAATTTTACAGAAGGAAGAATAAGGATGAAGCTAATTGTCGGGTTAGGAAACCCTGGAAGAAAGTACAAGAAGACACGTCATAATATTGGTTTTATGGTCGTCGACGAGTTGTTATCCCGTCATGGGTTTAAATTGAATAAGAAGAAGTTCAACGGTGAATATGCAATGGAGAACCTCGCTGGGGAAAAGGTCATTTTCTTAGAACCTCAGACCTTCATGAACTTGTCCGGTAATGCTGTCCGCCCATTAATGGAGTATTTCAGCATTGAACCGGAAGATTTGCTCGTCATTTATGATGATCTTGATTTACCGACCGGAAAGATTCGCTTGCGGGCAAAAGGTGGTCATGGTGGTCATAATGGGATGCGTTCTATAATCGAACATCTTGGAACGAAAGAGTTTAACCGCATTCGTTTCGGCGTAGGTAGACCGGCTAATACGGTTGCTGTCGTTGATTATGTACTTGCTGATTTTGCTAAAGCAGAACGGGACACGATCAAGGAAAGTATCGCGAAATCTGCTGACGCTTGCGAAGAGTGGGTGGCAGGTAAAAAGTTCATTGATGTCATGAATGATTATAACGAGTAAGTGTGAGTAGGCGCGTATAATCGGGGCTTTTTCGGATACACTTTAAGTATAGATATCCGAGGAGGCGATTTACGTGGCAATTATCTATCATTGCAGACATTGCACCCAAGAGATTGGCAGACTGGAGGAACAAGTTCTAGATGCCTCGGTTCTTGGAATTGATCGATTAACAGCAAAGGAAAAACAGGAAATGATGGAATATCAGGCAAATGGTGATATAAAGATTTACGCGATTTGTGATACGTGTGAGGCTGCATTGCAGGAGCATCCTCATTATCATGAACTCGATTATTTTATACAATAGGTTGAACAGGCTTTGGTACGGACCAAAGCGTTTTTTGCATTTATTTTGAAATAGGTAGAGTGGTATAATGATTAAAGAAATATATCAGTTTTTACAGGAAAAAGAAGATTTCCAGTCGATTATGAGTGGAATATCGAATGGGATGAGGGAGCAGCTCGTGGCGGGTCTTACTGGGCCCGCTAGGAGTATGCTCGTTTCAGCTATTAATGAGTCGTTGAAGCGACCGGTATTATTAGTTACTCATCAATTGTTGCAGGCGGAGCAGCTATATGACGATTTAGCCGAGCTTGTAGGAGAGGAACGGGTACATCTATACCCGGTGAACGAGCTGATCGCATCAGAAATTGCGACAGCTAGCCCCGAATTGAGAAGTCAGCGTTTGGAAGCACTTTCGGCCTGGACTGCCGGGAAGGCGGATATTTTAATTGCCCCGATTGCAGGCCTGAAACGGATGCTGCCACATCCTAGTGAATGGTTGAAATATCAGCTCTATTTTAAAGAGGGTGAAGAAATAGATGTAGAAGCTTATTTCTCCTTTTTAGTCGAGATGGGCTATGAACGAGCGCAGATGGTAACGGCGCCGGGAGAATTCAGCCAACGCGGTGGAATTATTGATATTTATCCACTAACAGAGGAACATCCAGTCCGGATTGAATTATTTGATGTGGAAATTGACTCCATCCGCTTTTTCGATGCGGATACACAACGGTCTCTCGAACGGACTGAAGAAATTACAATTGGCCCGGCAACCGAGCTTCTTCTCACGCAGGAAGACCTTCTTGCCGCTGCTGCACGAATTGAAAAGGCACTGGCGGAAAGCCTCAAGAATAAAACATCGAAAGAAGCAAAGGAAGAGCTGCTTGAAACGGTCGAGTATGATATTAGCCGACTCAGGAACATGGAACGCTTTCAGGAGATGCATAAGTATATTGGATTTTTCTACGAAGATCCTAAGAGTTTACTAGATTATCTTCCGAGTGACGGTCTGCTTATTTTAGAGGAAATGGGAAGAATTCAAGAAACGGCTACGAACCTTGATACAGAGGAGGCCGAGTGGTATAGCAGCTTACTTGAATCGAACCGAATGGTGAAAGACACCCATTTTTCCTTTGATTGGCAGACCGTAATGGAGAAGATGAAGCAACAGCGCATATATATGTCTGTTTTCCTCCGACATATCCCGAATACACAACCAGAGAATATTATTAATCTCTCATCTCGGGCAATGCAGGAATTCCACGGACAGATGCCTTTATTTAAAGGTGAACTCGAACGCTGGGAAAAAGGTGGCGTATCTGTCTTAATTCTAGCACCGAACGCGGAACGAGCCGGAAAGATCCAATCAATTTTAGAAGATTATCAAATTGAATCAGTCGTTGCGAAGGAGTTGCAGCTTCCGGTAACGAAGCCGACCATTGTTACAGGGAGCTTATCGAGCGGGATTGAACTTCCGATGCATAAACTAGTTGTGATTACGGAAAATGAACTTTTCAAAAAACAGACGAAACGGAAACCGAAAAGCCAAAAAATTTCCAATGCGGAGCGCATCAAGAGTTATCAGGAATTAAATGTCGGGGATTATGTCGTCCATGCGAATCATGGAGTAGGGAAATATTTAGGAATTGAAACATTAGAAATGAATGGCATGCATAATGACTATATGCTGATTCGTTACTCTGGGGATGACAAGTTATTCGTCCCGATTGATCAGATCGATCTCGTACAGAAATTTGTCGGTTCGGAAGGAAAGGAACCGAAGCTTTATAAACTTGGCGGATCAGAGTGGACAAAGGTAAAACGCCGGGTCCAGTCTTCAGTTGAGGATATTGCAGATGATCTTATTAAACTTTATGCTGAACGGGAATCACGGAAAGGATATGCCTTTTCCCCGGATACTGAAATGCAGCGGGAGTTTGAAGCGGCCTTCCCGTATCAAGAAACGGAAGATCAACTGCGCTGTATTGTGGAAATTAAGCAGGATATGGAGAGACGACAGCCAATGGATCGGTTGCTTTGCGGCGATGTTGGATACGGGAAGACAGAAGTGGCCATTCGGGCTGCATTCAAGGCGATTATGGACGGAAAGCAAGTCGCTTTCCTTGTCCCGACAACGATCCTAGCCCAACAGCATTACGAAACGGTCCGTGAACGGTTCCAGGATTACCCGATTAATATCGGATTATTAAGCCGTTTCCGCACAAGAAAACAACAAACAGAGACATTGAAAGGCTTGAAGAAAGGTACTGTTGACATTGTTGTAGGTACTCACCGATTGTTATCAAAAGACGTGGAGTATTTTGATTTAGGCTTATTGATTGTTGACGAAGAGCAGCGCTTTGGTGTGAAGCATAAGGAGAAGATTAAACAGATTAAAACGAATGTAGATGTCCTTACTCTAACAGCAACACCAATTCCGCGTACCCTTCATATGTCGATGCTCGGTGTGCGTGATTTATCTGTTATTGAAACACCGCCGGAAAATCGTTTCCCGATTCAGACGTATGTAATGGAATACAATCCAATTCTCGTACGGGAAGCTATTGAACGGGAGATGGCTCGCGCGGGGCAAGTGTTTTTCCTTTATAACCGTGTCGAGAATATCGATAAGGTTGCCCGGGATGTCGGCATGCTCGTTGACGGTGCTCGTGTTGGGGTCGCCCATGGACAGATGAACGAGTCAGAGCTTGAAAATGTAATTATAAGCTTTCTTGAAGGTGAATTTGATGTGTTGGTGAGTACGACGATTATTGAAACGGGTGTTGATATTCCAAATGTGAACACACTTATTGTCAATGATGCGGACCGCATGGGATTAAGTCAGCTCTATCAGCTGAGAGGACGTGTCGGTCGTTCGAACCGAGTCGCTTATGCATATTTTACCTACCGAAAAGATAAAATCTTAAGCGAAGTTGCTGAGAAGCGTTTACAGGCGATCAAGGAATTCACGGAGCTAGGCTCTGGATTTAAGATTGCGATGCGCGACTTATCGATTCGCGGTGCAGGAAATCTCCTCGGTTCCCAGCAGCATGGATTCATCGATTCCGTGGGGTATGATCTGTATTCGAAAATGTTGAAAGATGCAATCGATGCCCGTAAACAAGGGAAAGAAATCGAGGATATTACGCCATTTGATCCAGAGATATCCTTGAAGATTGATGCTTATATTCCGGAAGACTATATCCCGGATGGCAAGCAGAAGATTGATATTTATAAATTATTCCAGACGATCGATTCAGAAACGGATATTACGGACTTGCAGGATGAGCTCATTGATCGATTTGGTGACTATCCGGAAGAAGTGGAACATTTATTCACTGTCTCGAAACTTCGCTTGTATGGCCGCAAAGAACGAGTTGAATTTATTACCGAGAAAAATAAAAAATTAGAATTATTATTGGAAGAAGATCGGAGCCACATGGTCGATGGTGCGAAGCTCTTTGAACTCGCAAACCGCTTTGGTCGTAATGTCCAACTCGGAACAGAAAACACGAAGCTTAAAATTGTCGTCACATGGAAGAGGGAAACCGAACATGAACGATATAAAGTGGCAGAAGAGTTGATTAAAAATTTGGCAGAAGTAAACCGCGAATCCTAAACTTTTCTCATCATGTATATTTATCCCAAGTTGCCTCATACTAAAACAACACTGGTGATATTTACAACTTCTTAAGAATTGTAATTTTTAGTTGAAAGTGAGGCAGGCATGGTATGAAAGCGACAGGAATTGTACGACGGATCGATGATTTAGGCAGAGTTGTTATTCCTAAAGAAATAAGGCGTACATTACGCATTCGAGAGGGAGACCCGCTTGAAATTTTCGTCGATCGGGATGGAGAAGTTATTTTAAAGAAATATTCGCCTATTAGCGAACTGGGACATTTCGCGCAGGAATATGCAGAGTCTCTATTTGATTCATTAAAAATACCAGTGTTAATTTGTGATCGTGATGACGTCATTGCGGTTGCCGGTGAATCGAAAAAGGACTATTTAAATAAAATGATTGGTTCAGATGTCACGAAAGCAATAGAAAATCGCTCCCAACTACTTAAAACCGATAAAGAAACGATGGAGCTGTTGGAAGGCAAGGAATTGGAACTTGATTCTTATTGCCTGAGTCCAATCATCGCTAATGGCGACCCGATTGGCTGTGTATTCCTGTTTTCGACAGAGGGTGATAAACTGACCGATGTAGAAGCGAAAGTAACCGAAACAGCGGCGGTATTTTTAGGAAAGCAAATGGAGTAACATTATGGAATGAGTCATTCAGGGGTATCCTTGAATGGCTCATTTTTGTGTTTTAAGTGGTATAATGGACTCAAATTATGTATTGTAAGGGACGTTTTTTAATGAGTAGTGATGGTAAAGGTTGGCTGCGGGGAGCTTTGCTTTTAACAATTGCTGGGTTGATCAGTAAAGTGCTGAGTGCCGGATACCGGATTCCGCTTCAGAATCTTACAGGTGATATCGGATTTTATATTTATCAGCAAGTGTATCCATTGCTTGGGATGGGGATGATTCTTGCGTTATATGGTTTCCCATCTGCAATATCGAAATTGACAGCGGAGTCAAAAGAAAAGGGTCACACCCAGACGACTGCTAATTTTTATTTCCCGATCTTTCTTATTCTGCTCCTTGTAGTAGGAACACTAGCCGTGTTGCTATTTGTTTCTGCTGGTAGTTTAGCAAGTTGGATTGGAGATCCTAGTTTAACACAGGCCTATCAGCTTGTGGCTTTGAGTTTATTGCTTATCCCTTTTACTTCTTTGCTCCGCGGAGTGTTTCAGGGAAATGGGAATATGAAACCAACCGCTTATTCGCAAATGGGAGAGCAGCTCTTTCGCGTATTACTAATTATTGCCGTTGCGATTTACGTTAGCTTCACAGGAGCAGACCTTTACCGGGTTGGGGAAGGGGCGGCAATTGCAAGTATTGGTGGCGGTCTTGCAGCTATTCTTTTGTTAACTATGTTTATTCGCAAGTCGGAACAACCGGTTCTACCGCTGCAAGCAACTATTCCCTGGCGTTATTATATTCAGACATTGCTCCTGTTCGGTCTTGTTGCTTCGCTCAATCATATGGTGCTTCTTCTGTTTCAGTTTGCTGATGCGTTCACGCTCGTTTCCGGTTTACAGGAATATGGACTCTCGCAGACTAAGGCTATGGAGGCAAAAGGGGTGCTCGATCGGGGCCAGCCGCTTATTCAGTTAGGGACTGTACTTGGTTCGTCGTTTGCGCTAGCGATGATCCCATCTGTTTCACAACAGAAATTACAAGACGAGAAAGCTGCATTTTATCAGCATATCCGTAGTAGTATTGCGATTGGGTTTTATTTAGCGGTAGGCGCTACTGCAGGTCTAATTGCAATTATGCCTCAAGCAAATATGTTATTGTATCAGGATACGCTAGGAACAAATGATTTACGGATTCTCGTTATTGCGATCTTGCTCAGTTCCATCGGAGTAACCTGTGCGACAATCTTACAAGGACTCGGCGGGACAAAGCAGACAGCTGTTTTTATCATCTTTTCAATCTTTATAAAGTGGTTTGGGAATCGGATGCTTGTGCCAATTTTCGGAATAACTGGAGCAGCACTTGCTACGATTCTAGGTTTAGCATGCTTTTCCTTACTTGTCTATATAGGGTTGAAGCGAAAATTGCCGGCATTAAAGTTAATGAGACAAATCAATTGGTCGACCTTGGTACTTGCTGTTTCTGCTATGCTTATATATATTTTTGTTATCGATTTATTTGTCCCGACTGAGCCTTCGCGGTTCGGTTCCCTGCTTTACGTTGGTTTTGTAGCTGGGACGGGAGCATGTATTTATCTTTTCATTTTATTGCGCGGGCGTACTTTTATTTCCGAGGAAATAAATATGTTGCCATGGTCGCATGTTTGGATGCGTATTTATAAGGAGAGGAAGAGTCCATGAACAAAATTGAAGTAATTGGCCTTGGAGCTGGTGATTTAAATCAGCTTCCGTTAGGAGTATATAAGAAACTAGTAAATACTGAAAAAGTTGTCTACACACGGACGTTGGACCATCCTGTTATTGCTGATTTAAAGCAGGAAGGAGTCCATTTTCATTCCTTTGACAAGGTTTATGAGGAGACGGCAGATTTTTCCGGTGTTTATGAGAAAATCAGTGCCTATTTATTGGAAAAGGCGAAAGAGGGTTCTATTATTTATACCGTTCCTGGGCATCCGATGCTTGCCGAGCAAACGGTGCAACTGCTATTGGAGCAACAGGAGATCCCTGTTGAAATTTTGGGTGGACAAAGTTATCTGGATGCACTATTTACCTCGCTCGAAATTGATCCGATTGATGGATTTCAATTTGTCGATGGGACGAGCTTCGAGCGTAGACAGTTGAATTATGAACAGCATCTCGTCTTTTGCCAAGTATATGATTCCTTCATTGCGTCAGAAGTAAAGCTTAGCTTGCTTGAAGACTTACCTCCTGAGTATGAAGTGACGATTGTGGAAGCGGCTGGGACGGCTGGAGAAAAGCTTACGAAGCTCAGGTTAGAAGATCTGGACAGATCTATTGAGGTTAATAACCTGACAAGTGTTTATGTTCCGCCAATTAATCATGAACAACTATCCCACCGCTTTACCCGTCTTGTGGAAGTAATCGCTGCACTGCGTGGGCCTGGAGGTTGCCCGTGGGATCAGAAGCAGACACATGAATCTTTGCGAGCTCATACAATTGAGGAAGTATACGAGCTGATTGATGCGATTGATCAAGAAGATGATGAGAATATTACGGAGGAACTCGGTGATCTTCTCATGCACGTCGTCCTCCATAGTCAAATTGGCGCAGATTCGGGATATTTTTCAATTGATGATGTCATCCTGTCGGCTACTGAAAAGATGATTCATCGTCATCCCCATGTTTTCGGTGACGTTCAAGTTGATTCGGCTGATGAAGTGCTTACGAATTGGGATGCGCTGAAGGAACAAGAAAAGGGTAAACAAAGGAATTCCGTCCTGGAGGGAGTTCCGAAGCATCTACCAGCACTTGCAAAAGCAGCGAAAATTCAGCAAAAGGCAGCGAAGGTCGGTTTCGACTGGGCTGAGGTAAAAGACGTTTGGGCCAAGCTTGAAGAAGAGATAAAGGAAGTCGAAGAAGCGATTAGAAGTGGAAAACGTGAAGATATTGAGGATGAGTTTGGTGATGTTCTATTTGTCATTGCTAACCTGACGCGGTTTTATCAGATTAATGCGGAAGTTGCCTTGAATCGCACGAACCAGAAGTTTACTTCAAGATTTACGTATGTGGAACAAAGAACCAAGGAAAAAGGGAAAAGATTGGAAGAAGCAAAGGAGAGTGAATAACAATGCGTTTGGATAAATTTTTAAAAGTATCCCGGTTGATTAAACGTCGGACACTTGCAAAAGAAGTTGCTGAACAAGGCAGGATTGCAGTGAATGGGAATCAAGCGAAGGCATCGACGACGATTGCCCCTGGTGACACCCTCACGATCGAATTTGGACAGAAGCTTGTCACTGTCCAAGTGAACGATACAAGGGAAACGGTAAGAAAGGGCGAAGCAGAAACATTATATACCGTCATAAAAGAAGAAAAAATATAAGTTCTATACTTGTCCCTCCTCTCATAAATTACAATGAGAAGGAGGTTTTTTTATGAATGAATTAGGGAATTATCCATCTAATAATAATCGGACAGATTTAGACCATCAGGTAAGACTCGTGAACCGCAAAACGCTTGAAATAAGTGGCGTCAAGGAAGTCGATAGCTTTGATAATGAAGAATTTCTACTAGAAACTGTGCAAGGCTATCTCATCATCCGCGGACAAAACCTTCAGTTGAAAAACCTTGATGTCAATGCTGGCAATGTAACGATAAAAGGAAAAATTTATGAGTTTTCCTATATTGATGAAGCAAGCGGGGAGAAAGCTAAGGGATTCCTTAGCAAGTTATTCCGATGACGCTCTCCGTGCAATTTACGACAATGGCTGTTATGGTGCTAAGTGGAATTTACTTAGGGCTTGCCCAGGACACGTTCCGGCGTATTTCTGTTCATTGGAAAAAGCGACCAATCATCAGCTATTCTTTTGAAATTGGTTTTTGGCTTTTACAGACTCTTATTATTTTCTATCTTTTATTTCTTGTCAATTCAGGGGAAATTCGCTTTTATATATTTTTAGCTTGTCTGTTAGGTTTCTCATTTTATCAAGCCTTATTGAAAACTGTCTACCGGCAGGGGCTGGAACGATTAATTTCGGTATTTCGTGCGGTTTTTAGGTTTTTCAAACAAGTATTCTTCATTCTTATTGTCACACCGATTAAATGGATATTTCTTCTAAGTGCTAGCATCATCCTATTTCTTTTAAATATGATAGTAAAGATACTGGCAATTTTATTGAAAGTTATCCTATTTCCGTTCCTATTAATCGGAAAGCTACTTAAACCCCTCATTCCTGAAAATCTTATTAAATTTTTACACAAATTATATCCAATTTATAGTACAATAAGAGATATATTAAAAAAGGGCTTAAAGTATGCCACGTTTAAAAGGAGGTAGGATGATTGTCCGCAGAAAGAGAAAGGGTAACGAGATTAGATTCGAGCTATGTACAACAGTATGATGCATACATAGAAAGACAGAAACGCAAGAAGCAGCGCTTAATTCGTCGTCTTGTTCTATCTTCCCTTGTGACCGTGTTGATTATTGGTTTTATGGGAGTCTATCATTGGAACCAACGGGCACTACATGCCGAAAAAACGGAGGAATACGAGCAGCTGCAATCCGAGTTAGCGGGGTTACAGCAGGAAGAAGAACAACTGCTTGAGGAAATTGAACTATTAAATGATGAAGAATACGTTTTGGATATCGCTAGAACGAATTACTTTTTTACAAAAAAGGGAGAATTGATCTTTAAACTTCCGAATGAAGACCCGTCATATTGACACTTTACATGAACAGACATATACTATATGTAGAGAATTTCACTCAAACTTTTAAGGAGGAGCATTTTTTTTATGTCAATCGAAGTAGGCAGCAAGCTGCAAGGTAAGGTTACAGGAATCACAAATTTTGGAGCGTTTGTTGAGCTCGAGAAAGGTAAAACAGGCTTGGTCCACATTAGTGAGGTTGCTGACAATTATGTAAAGGACATTAACGATCACTTAAGTGTTGGCGATACTGTTGAAGTTAAAGTAATCAATGTCGAGAAGGATGGTAAAATCGGCCTATCAATCAAGAAGGCAAAGGAACGTCCGGTTCGCCAAAAGAATGTAAAAGAGCGTCAAGAAAGTTTCGAATCGAAAATGAGTCGTTTCCTTAAGGATTCTGAAGATCGTCTAGCCTCACTTAAGAAGCATACGGAATCCAAGCGTGGAGGTCGAGGTGCTAAGCGCGGTTAATAAGTTTGCTGCCCGAAGGAAATTACAATGCTCTGTGATAGAGAAGCAGCAGATTCATCTAGAAGATGGGTCTGCTGCTTTGTGTTTTTATTGGCTCTTTGTTTGGGAGATTGAAAAAGACCGTTTAGGGATTTGTGTGGAAATCCCTAAACGGTCTTTTTTACTTTTGAATCGTCTAGTAAAAAAGACCAGGGACTGCACGAATTTCCTGTGCTTCCGGTCGATAAGTCAACATCGGTTCGTTGCCTCACCGTGTTTCCTTTATCTTCCTGCACCACAGTCCAATTCGTCAGTCCCTAACCGGTCTTTTTTACTTTTGGATATAGCGGCGGAGGGGATTGAACCCACGACCTTACGGGTATGAACCGTACGCTCTCGCCAGCTGAGCTACGCCGCCAAAATTGTCAACGAGATTTATAATACAACAAGAATAAGGTTATGTCAATGATTTTTTAAAGAATGTTGAAGTTCACAGTGGTATTGCTGAAGTTCATCATGAAGATGCTGAAGTTCAAAAAGTATTCGCTGAAGTTAACAACTAAAATATCGAAGTTCACAAATACCGGCCCGAATCTCACACGCCTAGCTCCTTCTTTCCCACTTATTCGTCAAACATTCATCATTTCTGCAGATTTCTGGCCGCTTCCATTCTACCGACTTCTCGCTGCTGCCATCGAGTTTACTAGATTAGAAGCAGACAGGCGTTCGTGCCTTAATCTTGGGTTCTTTATCTCTTTCCGTCGAACGATTTTTAGGACGAGCACTGAAATTTTGACAACAAAAGTTTTCTGAATATGGTTTACTAAACAGAAAAGAATGGAGTGATGGTGAATGATGCAATCGGTGGAACCGGCGGGGTATGTCGGTTGGAAAGAAAAGGTCCAGAAGAAGAAACAGCATCCATGGAAAACAAAGGCGAAAGTATTGTTTATCGATCGAGGCCTGTTGTTAGTGATGATAGGCTTTTTACTGGGGAGGGCAGTCATTTTATCAGCAGTTTCTCCGTTTGCTCTAGCATTTCTTGCAAGTGTATGGCTGATGCAACGTAAGAAAACGTTACATGCGCTGTTAGCCATTTCTTTAGGAGCGGTGACTTATTCATTTGAACACACTGGGTTCATTATGCTTTCTGTTCTTGTATTTCTAATCCTTCTCGCGATATTCATGCAACTTAACAGGGAGAAATTAATACTTCCTTTTGCAGTTGGGTTTGCGACGATGCTGCCGCGTATTTTCTTATATTCGCTGCAGGGACCCATAACGTCTTATGAATGGCTGCTCATTGTTGTGGAAGGTGTGCTTGGTGCGGTGCTTGTACTTATCTTTATGCAGAGCATTCCTTTATTATCACCAAAAAGATATAAACCGGCTCTAAGAAATGAAGAGATTGTCTGTATGATTATTTTAATTGCCTCGATTTTAACCGGCACAATTGGCTGGGTTATCTACGGAGCTGCATTAGAGCAAATATTTGCCCGTTACTTTGTTTTAGTCTTTGCTTATGTCGGCGGGGCAGCGATTGGATCTACTGTCGGTGTCGTTGTCGGTTTAATTTTATCCCTTGCCAATGTGGCCAATCTATTTCAGATGAGTTTACTAGCTTTTTCGGGACTATTAGGAGGTTTATTAAAAGAAGGGAGGAAGTTTGGTGTCGCAGCCGGTTTATTGGTCGGGACTTTACTTATCGTCATCTACGGAGAGAGTTTTACCTTAGCCCATTCGCTAACCGAGTCATTTATTGCTATTTTCCTCTTCTTTATTACACCGGCAAGCTGGTTTTCAAGTATCTCTCGTTACATACCAGGAACGGAAGAACATGCACAGGAACAGCAGCAATACTCCCAGAAGGTGCGTGATGTGACGGCAAAACGGGTGAAACAGTTTTCCGGTGTGTTCGATGCACTTGCCCGCAGTTTCGCCGTGGGTGAAAGTGATCCATCCAGTCACTTGGCAAAGAAACGGGATACCGATCAATTTCTTAGTCAGGTGACGGAAAGGACATGCCAGAGTTGCTTCATGAAGGAACGCTGCTGGGAGAAGGATTTCGATAAAACGTATCAGCTTATGGAGGGGGTCAAGGAAGCCTATGCGAAAAATCAAGAACCGAGCTTGAAAATCAGAAAGGAGTTTGAGAATCATTGTGTCAAATCGAAGAAAACGCTTGAAGTCATGAAGGAGGAGATGACGTTCTATATGGCGAACGATCACCTCAGGAGACAGGTCTTGGAAAGCAAGCGAATTGTGGCCGATCAACTATTTGGTGTCTCTGAAGTGATGGATGACTTTGCCAATGAGATTTTAAAAGAAAGGGAACATCATGAAAAACAAGAACTGCAAATTATCGAAGCATTAAAAGGACTCGGTATTGAATTGGAAAAATTGGATATCTATCAGCTGAATAAAGGGAGTGTCGATATTGAAATAATGGTCTCCTTCTATGATTATCATGGGGAAGGGGAGAAACTCATTGCTCCCGTACTGACAGATATTTTGGGGGAAATGATCGTTGTAAAAGATGAAGAAATCTCACCATTCCCAAATGGGTACAGCTACTTGTCTTTCGGGTCAGCGAAAGAATATATTGTGGAAACAGGAGCAGCCAATGCGGCGAAAGGTGGTGGCTTCATTTCCGGTGATAGCTTTAAAACGATGGAACTTGGTGAAGGAAAGTATGCCATGGCGATTAGTGACGGGATGGGAAATGGTAGAAGAGCCCATGAGGAGAGTGAGGAAACGCTTCGTCTGCTTCAGCAAATCTTACAAATCGGTATTCCGGAAAAAGTGGCGATTAAATCGATCAATTCGATACTTGCCCTGCGCACAACTGATGAAATGTTTGCCACGTTGGATCTAGCTGTTATTGATCTGAACCATGCGATGGTGAAGTTCCTTAAGGTTAGTGCATCACCAAGCTTTGTGAAACGGGGGGATGAAATATTAAAGATAGAAGCGGGTAATTTACCGATGGGGATTCTCCACGATGTTGATATTGATATTGTAAGTGACCAGCTCATTTCTGGGGATCTGTTAATTATGATTAGTGACGGGGTGTTCGATGGTCCTAGACATGTGGAAAATACAGATCTTTGGTTGAAGCGGACACTAAAAGAAATGAAGACGGAAGATCCACAGGAAATCGCGGATCTTTTACTAGAGGAGGTGATTCGCACAAAATCGGGAGAAATCGATGATGATATGACCGTTCTTGTTGCGAAGATTAAAAAGAACCAGCCGAAATGGGCGTCAGTTCCGATTTATCGCAGTGTAACTGGTTGATAAATTCCAACTTCAAGAAGGTTCTATAATTCTATGAGGGAGTTGAACATACTTGTAACGGCTCGATTGGTTCATCTAATATTCGGTGGAGGATGAACCCGCCACTGAATGAAGTTTCACTTTGCCTAAATAAAGCACTTGGCTAAGTATATCCTATCTGTTTTCTGGTGATGCTAGTAAAACTAGGAAACGGGAGGGTAACGTAATGAAAAAAGGAACATTAAGGCAAATTTTATTGTTAACGGATGGGTGCTCGAACTACGGAGAGGATCCGGCGGCAACAGCAGCCCTTGCTTTCGAGCAGGGGATTACTGTGAACGTTATTGGAATTCTTGATCATGATGAGAATGAAGACAGTCATGGTCTTGAGGAAGTAGAAGATATCGCTCTATCAGGGGGCGGAGTAAGTCAACTCGTTTATAGTGAAGCATTATCCCAGACTGTCCAGATGGTGACGAAGCAAGCGATGAACGAGACATTGCAAGGTTTTGTTAATCAGGAGCTAAAACAAATTCTTGGAAAAGACCAGCGCCTTGAGGACCTCGAACCCGAAAAACGCGGTGAAATTATTGAAGTAGTCGAGGAGTTGGGGGAAACTACTGATCTTGAGGTATTGATTTTGCTAGATACAAGCGCGAGCATGCATCATAAGCTCCAGATGGTGAAGGAAGCTTTGATTGATCTCTCCATTAGTCTCAATGCCCGGGCGGGAAAAAATCGCTTCACCATCTACAGCTTCCCAGGGAAAAGGAAAAATATCCAGAAGGTGCTCGATTGGACACCGAAGCTTGATTCGATCTCATCGGTATTCCCGAAGATAACCAGTGGTGGAATCACTCCGACCGGTCCCGCACTTCGGGAGGCTATCTATCAGTTTGGTAAAAAGGGTTTATTAAGGAGTATTCGTCATGGCGATGAACCGGGCTTGGAAGAAACAGGTTACTAGTATACCTTCAGGGACTCAGATTCAAGGGAAATTTAAAGGAAACAGTTACCTGATCAAACGGAAGATCGGCGAAGGGGCAATTGGTACTGTCTACCTTTGTCAATTCGGGAAACAGACAGCTGCTCTCAAAATAAGTGAAAAACAAACATCGATGACCTTGGAGGTCAATGTGTTAAAAGCATTAAAGCAGGTCCGAGGGAATCTTCTTGGGCCTGCTTTATTAGATGTGGACGATTGGCTTGCACCGAACAGGCAAACATATACATTCTATGTTATGGAATATGTGCAAGGTGAGAGCATGCAGCAATTTTTCAGGAAAAATGGGGCAAGCTGGCTCGGTCTGCTTATGGTCCAACTTTTAGAGGATTTGGAAAAGCTCCATAAAGCAGGTTGGGTGTTTGGGGATTTGAAGACTGACAATCTCCTGATTAGCCAAGCGCCACCGAAGATTCGCTGGATTGATGTTGGTGGGGTGACACAAATCGGACGGGCCATTAAAGAGTATACCGAGTTTTACGACCGAGGATATTGGGGTCTTGGTTCCCGACGAGCTGAACCAAGCTATGATTTATTCTCGGTTGCAATCATCTTCCTCGAAATCTTCTACCCACAGCGGTTCGCGCGGCCAGAAACGAAGAGAGCAAATCTTTTATTTAAAAAGATCGATAAAGTGAAAGCACTACAACCCTACGCACCTGTGCTAAAGAAGGCAATTACCGGCAAATATACAACAAGTGCTGAAATGCAGCGAGAATTAAAACAAATTATCTTTTCCCGGAAAAATCAGAGCAGAAGTAAAACAGGGAAAATCGGCTTATCGGAGGCCATGTGGATTTTCCTATTTAGTATCCTTTCCATCCTTACCTCATTGTGCTTTTAGAGGCAGCGGTAACTATGATAAGATAAGAACAGTATCGATTATGGACGGAGCGAGGAAATGGAAAAAGAAGTACAATCCTTTATTAAAAAACATCGGCTTTTACATAAAGGCGCGCGGGTACTTGTCGGAGTCTCGGGCGGACCGGATTCCATCGGTCTATTGCATTTGTTGGTGAAGTGGAGGAAGGAATGGGAGTTGGATATACATGCCCTTTCTCTTAATCACCAGCTGCGTGGGAAGGATGCGGAGGATGACTTTATTTATGTGAAGAATATTTGCGCAAGCTGGGGCATCCCGTTTCATGGTGCCTCCTTTGATGTGCAGGCATTTGCGGATAAGGAGCGGCTTAGTACGGAAGTCGCAGCAAGAAAAATTCGGTATCAGTTTTTTGAAGAGAAAATGGCAGATCTTGAAGCCGACTATCTTGCTTTAGGTCATCATGGGGATGACCAGGTGGAAACGCTTATCATGAAACTTGTTCGGACTGCATCTTCCCAAGCTTTCCAAGGAATTCCGATTACACGTCCAATTGGGAGGGGAATGCTTATCCGGCCACTCCTTGCTGTTACAAAAGAAGCGATAGAATCTTACTGCGCAGAGAACGAAATCAAGCCGCGGATCGATGCAACGAATTTGGAAAGTGATTTTACAAGAAACTATTACCGCCACCATGTCGTTCCGCTGCTAAAGGAACGCAATACAAATATCCAGGTGACAGCACAGCATCTTAGTATGACGCTTGCGGAAGATGAAGAATTCCTGCAAAAAGAGGCGGAAAAAGTACTTCAACGTGCGGTAATTTTTGAAAAGGGAAAGCGGCAGGTAACAGTTGAAATTAATTTATTTAAAAAGTACTCCCAATCTTTACAAAGACGCGCCTTTCATCTAATATTGAACTATCTGTATGAAATATTACCCAATCAACTTTCTTATGAACATGAGGAGCAATTTCTTACCCTCATTAAAAGCCGCACTGGAAACGCAACCCTAGATTTCCCGCACGGTTTGAAGCTGAATCGGGCATATGACAGACTGACACTTTACTTCGAAGCGAATAATCCCGGGCAGCAGTCCTTTAACCTAACCTTAACCATTCCCGGCAAAACATACTTGCCAAACGGATCGGTACTTACAGCTACATATACAGCAACACGTGATAGAGCCCACCCCTTCTCGCTCTATATTCCCACGAAAGAGGTTACCTTACCTCTTCATGTGAGAACGCGTAAAAATGGAGACCGGATGAGCTGGAAAGGGCTCCAAGGAACAAAGAAGCTGAAAGATATCTTTATCGATGCAAAAGTTCCCCTTCATGAACGTGAAACGTGGCCTATCGTCGTGGATGACGATGATCATATACTTTGGTTAATTGGATTAAAAAAAGGTGTACGAAGAGAAGTAAATGCTAAGCAGTTTATATATATTCAATTGGATAAAGGCAACTAGTAGGAGGATAAGGATGCTAAAGGACAGTATGCATAAGGATATAAAGGATATTCTAATTACAGAAGAAGAAATTCGGGCAAAATGTAAAGAAATCGGAGCACAGCTTTCTACAGAATACGATGGCAAGTTTCCCCTTGCAATTGGTGTATTAAAAGGTGCTCTACCCTTTATGTCGGACCTCGTTCGCCACATGGATATCCATGTGGAACTCGATTTTATGGATGTGTCGAGCTATGGAAGCGGAACGAAGTCAAGTGGGGAAGTCAAAATTGTAAAGGACTTGGATACAAAAGTAGAAGGGCGCGACCTGCTTATTATTGAGGACATTATTGACAGCGGACTGACGCTTAGTTATTTAGTCGACCTCTTCAAGTACCGGAAAGCGAATTCTATTAAAATTGTAACCCTGCTGAATAAACCATCAGGGCGCACTGCTGCGATATCCGCAGACTTGGTTGGATTTGAAGTACCGGATGCTTTCGTCGTCGGTTATGGTTTAGATTATGACCAACGTTACCGAAACCTTCCGTATATCGGGGTGTTAAAAGAAGAGATTTATCAGGAAAAATAGTCCTGAAAAATAAAAATGGATGATAAAGCTAAATTAGTTGTGTAATGACTTTTTCATATGGTACTATGTAATATAGTTTTTCCCGGTATGGGAGGAGGTAAGCAATGAGTCAGATATTTCGTAATGTGTTCTTTTGGGTCCTGATTTTCTTCGTCATAATCGGCGTATTCGGCATCATAAATGGCCCAGGAGAAGAAAGTGAACAATATGATGTGGAGCAATTTATAAGTGCTTTAAATAATGGTGAAATAAAAGAATTGACACTGCAGCCGGCAAACGGAATCGTCCGTTTCTTCGGTACATTGAATGATGGTGGCCAATCTTTTGTTGCCCAAGTACCAGATAACACAGATGTAATTGCTGAAATTACAACAATTGCAAGAGATCAAAGTATATTAACTGCAGAGGAAGAAGAACGGCCAAGTCCATGGGTTACATTCCTTACGACTTTAGTTCCCTTCCTATTAATAGGTCTATTTTTCTTATTCATTCTTAGTCAAGCACAAGGTGGCGGCGGTGGCGGCCGTGTGATGAACTTCGGGAAAAGTAAGGCTAAGATGGTTTCCGGCGAAAAGGAAAAGGTGCGTTTCAAAGACGTAGCCGGAGCGGATGAAGAGAAACAGGAATTAGTTGAAGTTGTGGAATTCCTGAAAGATCCACGTAAATTCACGGCAGTCGGTGCTCGAATTCCAAAAGGGGTTCTTTTAGTAGGACCGCCAGGAACAGGTAAAACATTACTTGCCCGTGCCGTCGCAGGGGAAGCGGGAACTCCATTCTTCTCTATTAGTGGTTCGGACTTCGTTGAAATGTTTGTCGGGGTCGGTGCATCCCGTGTACGTGATCTATTTGAAAACGCGAAGAAAAATGCGCCATGTATCATCTTTATTGACGAGATTGATGCAGTAGGACGCCAACGTGGTACGGGTCTCGGTGGTGGACATGATGAACGTGAACAGACATTGAACCAGTTGCTTGTTGAAATGGATGGCTTTAACGCAAATGAAGGTATCATTATTATCGCAGCTACAAACCGTGCAGACATTCTTGACCCTGCTTTGCTGCGCCCAGGCCGTTTCGACCGTCAAATCATGGTGGACCGTCCGGATGTTAAAGGACGGGAAGCAGTGCTTAAAGTTCACGCACGTAATAAACCATTGGATAATACAGTCGATTTGAAAGTAATTGCCCAGCGTACCCCAGGCTTCTCTGGTGCGGACCTTGAGAACCTGTTAAATGAAGCAGCGCTTGTTGCTGCAAGGGATAACCGAAAAGCGATATCTTCACTGGATGTCGATGAAGCAACCGACCGGGTGATTGCCGGGGTTGCGAAGAAGAGCCGCGTTATTTCGGATAAAGAAAGAAATATTGTTGCCTATCATGAAAGTGGGCACACCGTAATCGGGATGGTACTTGACGATGCAGATGTCGTACACAAAGTAACGATTGTACCTCGAGGCCAGGCCGGCGGTTATGCGGTCATGCTTCCTAAAGAAGACCGTTACTTCATGACGAAACCGGAACTGTTTGATAAGATAACCGGACTGCTTGGTGGACGTGTCGCCGAGGAAATCATCTTTGGCGAAGTGAGTACGGGAGCACATAATGACTTCCAGCGTGCAACAAGCATCGCTCATAAGATGATTACCGAGTATGGTATGAGTGATGAAATTGGCCCACTACAATTCTCCAGTGGGGACGGTGGCAATGTGTTCCTTGGTCGTGATTTGCAGAATAACCAAACATACAGTGAGAAAATCGCTTATGAAATTGATAAGGAAATGCAGAACTTCATCAATTACTGTTATGAACGTGCGAAGAAGATCCTTACTGAGCATCGCGGACAGTTGGAGTTAATCGCTCAGACACTCCTTGATGTCGAAACACTCGACCGCCGTCAGATTGAATCTCTTTTCCATAAAGGTGTTTTACCAGAACCACTGGAAGATATCGTGGACGAAGATGATGTGAAGGTTTCTATCAATTCAAAAGAAGATGAAGACGATGGAGAAAAGATCGGGAAATCTTTTGAAGAAGTGAAAAAAGAAGTCGAGGAGAAAAAGCATGAAGAACATGCAGATGAAGCTAAAGGCGACTCCAAGAATAAACGACATATCAATGACCCGATCATGGGCGAAGAACCAATATCTCCAGTAGATGAAGAAGACAATAATTATAAAGATAAATAACAAATTAAAAAGCAGCCATGCTAATATATATGGCTGCTTTTTTGTTTCAAAAGCTGAAGCGCGCTTAACATTACTATTGGGTACCTGTGATTTTCTTTTTCACTGTTACCTATGCTATATTTAAACATAGAAAAATAGGAAGGTTTGATTGTTATGTTATTTGTTCTGGATGTGGGGAATACAAATACCGTTTTAGGGGTTTTTGAAGGGGACAACCTACTATATGAGTGGCGGATTAAAACAGATCGCCATAAAACAGAGGATGAATTCGGCGTACTCATTCATTCCTTGTTTGACTATAAAGGAATCACGTTTTCTGATATCCATGGAGTTATCATTTCTTCTGTTGTACCACCGATTATGTATGCACTGGAAAAAATGAGCCGGAATTATTTCGGAATTGATGCAGTCGTGGTAGGGAAGCAGGATATTTCTAAATATATTAACATGAGTTACCCTAATCCTAAGGAGGTCGGGGCAGACCGGATTGTCAACGCGGTAAGTGCGATAGAAAATTACGGGGCGCCGGTTATTGTGATTGATTTTGGAACGGCGACCACTTTTTGCTACATCGATGAGAATAGCTCTTATCACGGTGGCATCATTTCTCCGGGAGTTAATATTTCCATGGAAGCATTGTATAGTAAAGCTTCCAAACTGCCGAAGATTGAAATCAAGGGGACGGAGAAAGTTATTGGAACATCAACAGTTGAAGCGATGCAGTCCGGAATATATAACGGCTATGTATCCTTGGTAGATGGTATAGTTGACAGAGTGAAAGAGGATATTAATCAAGATGTTCAGGTAATTGCTACCGGCGGGATATCTGGTTTAATCGGGAAGGGTTCACGAACAATTGATGTGGTAGATCGCCATCTGACACTAAAAGGATTGAACATTATTTATCGCAGGTTAAAAGATATTCGTTAAAGGAGATACGAACATGAAGGATTATTTAATAAAGACAACTGCTTATAACGGGAGAATCCGTGCATATGCAGCAACATCTACTGCGACAGTGGAGGAGGCAAGGAGAAGACAGGATACTTGGGCAACAGCCTCTGCTGCATTAGGTCGAACCCTGACGATTGCTGCTATGATGGGAGCGATGCTAAAAGATGACAACTCCAATACAATTAAAATTGAAGGCGGCGGACCACTTGGAGCGATTGTAGTAGATGCGAATGCATCTGGTCATGTGCGCGGCTATGTTACGAATCCGCACGTAGACTTTGAATTAAATGACAAAGGTAAGTTGGATGTTGCTAGAGCTGTAGGAACGTCAGGTAATTTAAGTGTTGTGAAAGATCTTGGATTGAGAGACCATTTTACAGGCGAGGTTCCGATTGTTTCAGGCGAAATTAGTGAAGATTTCACGTATTATTTTGCGACATCAGAACAAGTTCCTTCAGCGGTCGGAGCAGGTGTGTTAGTAAACCCGGATCATACCATTCTTGCGGCTGGCGGATTCATTGTGCAAGTCATGCCTGGTGCGGATGAAGAGGTAATCGAACGGTTAGAGGAACAGATTCAAGCGTTCCCGCCAATTTCCAAGTTGATTGAAGAAGGATACTCACCAGAACAACTCTTGGAAAAACTGTTCGAAGGTGAAGAGTTTACAATTCATGAGAAGATGCCCCTTGAATTCCGCTGCCGCTGCTCAAGAGAAAGAATTGCAAATGCGATAAGCGGTCTTGGCAACGAGGAAATTGATGCCATGATCCAGGAAGACGGTGGAGCAAGTGCAACCTGTCACTTCTGTAATGAAAAGTATGATTTTACAACAGAAGAATTGGAAGAGTTGAAACAATAAACGAGGGAGAAAGGGAATCGTATGTCAAGAAAATTATTATGGGGAATTATCACGGTCCTCCTTATTACAAACATAGCCACTCTCCTGTTCATGAGTCAAAATGAGAATGTAATTGTGAGTGAAGACGGTGAAGAAACGGCCATTAGAAGCAATGAACCTGTTGCAACGATTGACGGAGAAGATATAACTTATGCAGAATGGATGACTGCTCTTCGCGAAACCCATGGGGAAAAGACGCTGCAATCATTAATTGATCGCCACCTCGTTTCCAAATTGGCCAATGAGAAGCACATTGAAATCAGTGAGAAGGTCATTGAAAGAGAACTTGCTTATCTGACATCCATGCAAGGACCGCTTGCAGAAGATGAACTTGCAAAGGCGGAGGAGAAATGGCGGGAAGAGATTGTTTATCGCTACCAGCTTGAGTTTTTACTGACAGAAGATATTTCCATTCCGGAAGGTGAAGTGGAAGAGTATTATGACGTGTATAAGAATCAATATGATTTCAGTCCGGCCATGCAGCTATCCCATATTCTTGTATCGGATATGGAAACAGCGGAAAAAATCCATGGGGAGCTTGAACAGGGAGCGAATTTTGACCAGCTGGCAAGGGAATATTCCATAGATGAAGAAACAAAAAATAGCGGGGGCTATCTTGGTTTCATCAATACGAACAGCCAGTTCTTCCCGGATGGTTATGAAGAAATTGCAAATGAGATGGAAGAGCACTCCTATAGTACCCCTTTTACAACAGGTAACGGGGTCGGTATTATCTATTTACATCAATCTCTTCCGAAAATCAAGTTCAGCTATGAGGAAATTAAACCTTACGTAGAAAATGAACTTGCCCTGCATGAAGGGAATCTTCCGCTTCAAGCCGCCCCACTTTGGGAAAAACATGAAATAGATTGGCTCTACGGTAACTAAATACATGGTCCGCCCACAACATGGAACGAATCAGCTAATTCAATGAGTGAATACGTTAAAATGGTTGACAAATCGATAAATTAAACATACATTGTAATTAACAATTCATACAAAAATGCTAGGGATTAGGAGTGATCACATGCGTGTGGCAAATGATATTACCAAATTAATCGGTGAAACACCAATCGTGAAGTTAAACAATCTGACAGGCGAAGATTCAGCAGATGTTTATGTAAAACTTGAATTCATGAACCCAGGAAGCTCGGTAAAAGACCGGATTGCTGTAGCAATGGTTGAAGCTGCAGAAGAGTCGGGGGATTTAAAGCCCGGAGATACAATTATCGAGCCGACAAGCGGAAACACTGGAATTGGACTTGCGATGGTAGCAGCGGCAAGAGGGTATAAAGCTATTCTTGTCATGCCAGACACGATGAGTCAGGAGCGTCGTAATCTATTGCGCGCATATGGTGCTGAACTCGTTCTTACACCGGGCGCGGATGGAATGAAAGGCGCAATCGGTAAAGCTAATGAACTGAAGGAAGCGCACGGCTATTTCATGCCACAGCAGTTCGATAACCCGGCAAACCCGGAAATCCATGAAAGAACAACAGGAAAAGAGATCACCCGTCAAATGAAAGATGGTCTTGACGCATTCATTTCCGGTATTGGAACCGGTGGAACGATTACAGGTGCAGGTAGAGTGCTGAAATCTCACTTTGAAGGAGTGCAATTATTCGCTGTAGAACCAAAGGACTCACCGGTGCTATCCGGCGGATCTCCGTCCCCGCATAAGATTCAAGGGATAGGTGCAGGTTTTGTACCGAAAGTACTCGACACAGAGCTATACGATGGGGTCATTCAAATTGAGAATGACGAGGCGTTTGAAGTATCCCGTAAACTTGCAATTACAAATGGTATTCTCGGCGGAATTTCCTCCGGGGCAGCAGTGGCAGCAGCGCTAAAAGTTGCAGATAAGTTAGGTAAGGGTAAGAAGGTTTTGGCTATTTTACCAGACAATGGGGAACGTTACTTATCCACCGCACTATATCAATTTGATGAAGAATAAGAAGTTTGATGACGAGGATTAACAGATTGGATCTGTTAATCCTTTTTTTGTATAGAAGGTTATGAGGTGGGAACTGTGAATAACTATATATGCTAGCATTCTCTACGTTGGGTGCTATTCTTTTGTTTTTGGGGAATTAATAAAGTGAAACTTCATCCAGTGGGGGTATAACAGACCGTTAATACGTGATAAACAGATGCCTGTGTTTTAGGAATATGATAGGATATAGGAATAAAGTGATGATGAGGAGAAGGAGAAGGAGAAGGAGAAGGAGAAGGTATGATTTTAAAAACAAGAACGAAACAGTTGCATTTACAGGAGCGAACCCATATTATGGGAATCTTGAACGTAACCCCTGATTCCTTCTCGGACGGTGGCAGCTATACTACGGTGGAAAAGGCTGTTGCACAAGCAGTTCGAATGGTTGAAGAAGGGGCAGATATTATCGATATCGGTGGAGAATCGACTCGTCCTGGGCACATACCGGTTACGAGTGAAGAAGAGATCTTCCGGATTGTTCCAGTCATTCAAGCAATTAAAGCGAAAGTAGATGTGCCAATTTCGGTAGATACGTTTAAAGCAGATACAGCTGAAGCGGCAATTGAAGCTGGAGCGGATATCATTAACGACATATGGGGAGCAAAGAAAAATCCTGATATTGCTAAAGTTGCAGCGAAACATCAGGTACCAATTATATTGATGCATAACCGGACTGATGAAAATTACACCAATCTAATTGAGGATATGCTAGAGGACCTTAGAGAAAGTATTGCCATTGCTAAAGCGGCTGGTATCCCCAAAGAAAATATTATCCTTGATCCTGGAATTGGTTTTGCCAAGTCTAGAGAGGATGATTTACTCGTCATGCAGCAGCTAGAGCGATTCCAAGAACTTTCTTATCCATTGTTACTCGCAACATCGCGGAAACGAATGATTGGTCATATTCTTGACGTTCCACCGGCAGAGCGAGATACTGGCACAGGGGCAACAACTTGCCTCGGAATTGTAAAGGGTGTCCAAATGGTGCGGGTCCATAACGTCAAAATGAATGCAGAACTTGCAATGATGACAGACGCTATGCTTGGAAAAGGAGCTTATCATGGATAAAATAATTTTGAAGCAATTACAGTTCTACGGTTATCATGGTCTATTTCCTGAAGAGCGGAAACTTGGTCAGCGCTTTATGGTTGATCTTGAACTCTTTCTCGATTTGCAGCAGGCCGGTACAACGGATGCGATGGAGGATTCCGTTCATTACGGAGAAGTATTTAATATCGTTCAAAGCATTGTAGAGGGCGAACCGAAGAATCTGATTGAAACAGTTGCTGAAACGATTGCGAAGAGTCTACTCGAAAGTTTTCATTTGTTATCTGCCTGCCGTGTCCAGGTTATTAAACCGAATCCTCCGATTGATGGACAATATCACTCAGTCGCCGTAGAAATATATAGGGAGAAAAAATAATGAATAAAGTATATATCGCACTTGGAACAAATATCGAGCCGCGGGATTTCTATTTGAGTGAAGCTTTAAACTTACTAGAAGCACATGAATCAATCGCTATTCAACAGCGTTCCTCGATTTATGAAACCGAACCGGTCGGTTATTTAGACCAAGCTGATTTTTTAAATATGGTAATAGAAATCCAAACCTTGCTTGAACCGATTGAGTTATTGGATACGACACAAGGAATAGAGGAAAAGCTAGGCCGGACTCGGGATATCCGTTTCGGTCCCCGAACAATAGACCTTGACATTTTGCTCTATAATCAAGAAAATAGTACAGTAGACCGTTTAACATTGCCGCATCCGCGCATGTCCGAGCGTGCCTTTGTGCTCGTTCCCCTTGCAGAAATTGCAGGTGATGTTATCTTGCCGGATACAGGTAATACTGTTCGGGAACAGCTAGCGGAACTTCCGCAGAAAGAGCTGGAGACGGTAAAGAAGATCTAGTTCAAAGAAGGGCTCTGCCGGTGTTTACTGGTAGGTTTTTCTTCGTTATGGTACGCTTAAATAAAATTCTAGGATAATTGATTGTTTACATATATCAAAGACAGGAGTGATTGATGGTGTCAGAAGAACTTACAGAACAAATGCAGGTGCGGAGAGATAAGTTGAAAGATTTACAAGACCGGGGCATTGATCCGTTCGGTGATAAGTTTGAAAGAACCGATTTAGCAGCGGATTTAATTGAAAAATATGATGTTTTTTCTAAAGCAGAGCTAGAGGAAAAAGCTATACCAGCAGTCGTCGCAGGTCGGATTATGACAAAACGCGGCAAAGGGAAAGCGAGCTTCACGCATATTCAAGATATGAGCGGTCAAATCCAAATCTACGTACGTAAAGACGAGGTTGGTGATGATGTTTATGAAATGTTTAAAACACTGGATCTTGGAGATATCATTGGGGTATCCGGTAAAATGTTTAAAACAAATACCGGAGAACTTTCTGTTCAAGCGGAAGAACTTCAATTAATGACGAAAGCTTTACGTCCCCTACCTGAGAAGTACCATGGGCTAAAAGATGTGGAACAACGTTATCGTCAGCGTTACCTAGATTTAATCACGAATCTTGAAAGTCGCGAAACTTTCATTCTACGCAGTAAAATCATTCAAGCGATGAGACAATATCTAAATGGCCAAGGATTTCTTGAGGTGGAAACGCCAATGATGCATAGTATCCCTGGTGGAGCGGCGGCACGTCCATTTATCACTCATCATAATGCACTCGACATTGAACTTTACATGCGAATTGCTATCGAGTTACATTTAAAACGACTCGTCGTTGGTGGAATGGAGAAAGTATATGAAATCGGGCGAGTCTTCCGTAATGAAGGAGTATCTACCCGTCATAACCCTGAATTTACGATGATTGAACTATATGAAGCATATGCAGACTATGAAGATATTATGCGACTTACAGAAAGCATGATTGCTCATATTGCACTTGAAGTGCTCGGCTCTACCGAAATCACATATGGAGATTACACAATCGAACTGAAGCCGGAATGGAAGAGACTCCATATGGCGGATGCGGTGAAAGAAGCAACCGGGGTTGACTTCCGTGAGCAACTGTCAGATGACGAGGCGCGTAAGTTGGCGAAAGAACATAATGTAAAGATTACAGAAAATATGACATTCGGACACATTTTAAATGAATTCTTCGAGCAAAAAGTAGAAGATACACTCATTCAACCTACATTTATCTACGGTCACCCAGTAGAAGTGTCACCGTTAGCAAAAACAAATAAAGAGGATCCTCGTTTCACAGATCGCTTTGAGCTATTCATTGTTGGTCGTGAACATGCAAATGCCTTTAGTGAATTGAACGATCCAATGGAACAACGCAAACGTTTCGAAGACCAAGTTGCTGAAAGAGATGCAGGAAACGATGAAGCCCACTTAATGGATGAAGATTTTATTGAGGCATTAGAATATGGCTTACCACCTACCGGAGGATTAGGAATAGGAATAGACCGTTTAGTAATGTTACTGACCAATGCACCATCCATTCGTGATGTCTTGTTATTCCCGCAAATGCGTACGAAATAAATATAAAAGGAATATCCAGTTTACTTTCATAGTAAGCTGGGTATTTTATTTTGTATTTGTTTCTTAGGTAATATATATAGGAAGGAAAAGTTTCTAGGTATTTTTTAAAAAAATGTCCTTGCATTTAAAACTCAAACATGATACATTTATATTCGTTGCCAAAACAGCTGCAACGGATTAAATGGAAACAGCGAAAAAGATTTGAAGAAAGTTGTTGACATAATTTTTCTAACGTGGTATATTAGAAAAGTCGCCGTTAGGAAACGGCAAACAAAAT
>NZ_JAXHDC010000028.1:0-44785 GCF_037072045.1 Oceanobacillus sp. MO10714A
CCCATAATACAATTTATACAGAAAATAGCGTATGTAGTGTTTATAATCTATAAGATCTTTTTGATTAAATACTTGAAACTTTAAAAAGTCATAAGCATTATGGTTTTCAACGCTTTCAAGAACCTTAGAATATTCATTTCTAATCTCAATAAACCTTCTTTTTCCTTCTTGTTTTTCAATAAAAGGCAATTCAGATAATAAGATTTCCAAGTCAGCGTATAAGTCATCAAGTTTTATATAACAATTTTTTAAATAGATAATTCGTTCTCTATAATTTAGTGAATTTACACCGACAGTTATTCCAAACAAGAAAAGTGATGCTATTACTGTGAAAAGGGAAAAATGGGTGTTATCAGTGGTATTTAATGACCAAATGGATATACTCAAAATCACTAGTGTATAGTAATTAATTAAAAACTGGGTAACCTTGTTAGTAAAAACCAGCCTATCAGAAGTATTAATTCTACACTTTCGAGTAATCCAGACTTTATTAGATAGACTTTTTATTTGTTCTTCGTTCATCTAGTTCATTCCCATCACATATTTGCATATATATAATGTGGAGTTCCCCTTAAAATAATTACATTTTCACTTTTACGAAAAAAGCCAAAAATGTGCTGCCGTCAAACACCACACTTCTTTAAGGTTTACCTTGAAACCTTGTTGATTAGCCACGTTCCTTTTTTAAACGGAACCTTCTGATAGATTTCAGAATAAGGGGAACTCCCTATCTATTTTTACATTTATTAACTATATAGTAAACCTAAAATACTTATATTCTATTTATGAACCTCTATGAAGCTAGGTTTTTATATTGTTAAAATTACCCTAATCTCCAAATATTAATATTACGATTATTTCTTACAACCATTTTTATCACAAGTAATTTTGGAACTAGTATTTACCCAGTGACTTGATTTTTCCTTCGTATTGAATCCGCAACCAGTGCTTCCACCTTTTGTCCCACTATGAACAATTCCAGTTGGTATATGTTTAACAGCCATCTTTATCACCTCCTTAAATTACTAGTTTTATATTTAAGATTATCTGTCCTATAGCATAGGAACAGTCACTCACAAACAAAAAATGCCAGTCATTAATAAAAGTTCCTTAACCTAACTTTTTCTAAAATGACTGACATCCGCTGTTATAATCTATATTCACCTTTTGATTCCGCTGCTTGTATACCCCAATCCGTTACTTCCGTATGCTCCGCCATCAACTCCGCTTGATGCATTACTGTTTCTAATGCCTTCTTCGCCTGATCAGGTGGATAATCATACTTTCTTAAAAGCCTCTTAATAATTCGCCTCATCCCAGCACGTGCGCTCTTCCTTACATGCCAATCTATTGTCATGTTGCGTCTAATCGCTTGAGTCAACTCATTGGCTATTTTAAGTAATACCTCATCTTCCATTAATTCTTTGACAATAGATTCAGAAGTTAAAGCATCATAGAATGCAATCTCATCTTCATCTAATCCTAGATCCTCTTCTTCTTGTCGGGCTACTTTCATATCTTTTGCCATTTGAATTAATTCTTCCATTACTTCGGCATTGGTAATTGCTTGGTTTTTATATTTGTTCAGCGATTGTTTAAGCTTTTCTGAGTACTTCTGAGATTTTACTAGATTGCGTTTTTCCATTGTCTTAATATTACCTTCTAGAAGCTTTTTGAGCATTTCAACCGCTAAGTTTTTATGTTCATAAGATCGTACTTCTTCTAAGAATTCCTCAGATAAGATAGAAACATCAGGATGTTTTAAGCCCATAACTTCAAAAACATCCACAGCTTCTTCAGAAATAATGGATCGTTCTAGTAATTGACTCACACGAGTCTCTACTTCCTTCTTTGATTTACGTTTTGGCTGTTTTTGTTGGAGCTTATTAAGACTTGCTTTAACAGCTTTAAAATAACTTACTTCCATAGCAACCTGTTTTCCTTCGTCTGTTGCTGCACAGAGTGAGTGGGCTTTTGCTAATTCAGTTGCAGTCTGTTTGAATTCTTTTTGTTCTTTCTCATTTTTACCAAAGATAACGTTCATTCCACCAGTGATAGCACGAATACGTCCAGCTTGTGAAGTACCCATATAAGCCGAATAATCATAGCCATGCATCATGTTTTGTAGAATTTCAAGTTTCTCTTTCATCACCGCAATGGCTGCAGATGTATCAATGCCTGTTGTCTTTTTATCACTATCGGTATATTGATTTAATGCTTTCTTTAAGCTTTCTAATATACCAATATAATCAACCACTACTCCACCTGACTTATCTTTAAACACACGGTTAACCCGTGCAATTGCCTGCATTAAGTTATGTCCCTGCATAGGTTTATCAATATACATGGTGTGCATAGAAGGTACATCAAAGCCTGTTAACCACATATCACGGACAATAACAATTTTTAATTCATCGCTATTATCTTTCATACGTTTAGCTAACAGATCACGACGTTTCTTTCCACCTATATGGGCTTGTAGTCCATCTTCGTCCCCTGCACTACCTGTCATGACCACTTTAATTTTACCTTTATCTTCAACATCAGAATGCCAATCTGGACGAATACTAACGATTTCATTATAAAGAGCTACGCAAATTCGGCGGCTCATACAAACGACCATCGCTTTTCCATTTATCGTTTTAGATTTTTCCTCATAGTGATGAACAATATCTTTAGCTAATTGCTTAATACGGTTAGGAGAACCAACAATAGCTTCAAGACGAGACCATTTTGACTTGTATTTCTCACGCGTTGATTCTTCCTGATCCTCCGTAATTTCTTCAAACTCTTCATCAATACGGTCTAGTTCCTCTTCATTAGCTTCCAAGCGAATAATACGATTCTCATAATAAATTTTTACAGTTGCCTCGTCTTCAACAGCACGTGTCATATCATAAATGTCAATATAATTACCAAAAACAGCTGGTGTTGATTTATCCTCTAACTCAATAGGTGTACCTGTAAAACCAATAAAAGAGGCATTAGGGAGTGCATCACGTAAGTATTTTGCGTAACCATATTTCACATCGCCTGTTTTCGTATTTGTCTTTGCAGAGAAACCATACTGACTACGGTGTGCCTCATCCGCGATAATAATGACATTTCTACGATCAGTTAGGACAGGCATTTCTCCTTCTTCTTCCGGCTTAAACTTTTGAATTGTCGTAAAAATAATTCCGCCTGATTGCCGCTCATTTAGTAAATCGTATAATCCATTTATTTCTTTAGAGTTTTCTTTGGCCTGTTGTTTCTTCTGCTCATTACTCAGCTTACGGACTTCTGCCTGCTTCGGTGTTTGTCTTAATATATCTTGTGATTTGGAAAAAGTATTATAAAGTTGGTCATCTAAATCATTACGGTCTGTAATCACAACAATGGTTGGATTATTTAACTGATTAATAAGCTGACCTGTATAGAAGACCATTGAAAAACTTTTACCAGATCCTTGCGTGTGCCAAATAACCCCAATTTTTCTGTCTCCATTTTCACTTGTTGCAGTTTTCGTATGTTCCACCGCTTTTTTTACAGCAAAATATTGATGGTATGCAGCCATTATTTTGGCAATCGTCTTCTTATCACCAATTTTTTTACCATTATCATTGCGTTCTTCTTCACTAGATTCTTGAAATAGAATAAAGTTTTGAATGATATCTATTAAACGTTCTTTTGAAAGCATTCCTCTTAGCAACACTTCATACTGAGGTACTTCCAAGGGTTCAATTGTCTCACCATCAACCGATCGCCAATTCATAAAACGTTCCTGATTAGCGGTAATAGTACCCGCTTTTGCATTAATTCCATCTGACAGAACGCAAAAAGCATTATAGTAGAACAAGGAAGGAATATCGCGTTTATACGTTTGAATCTGTGAATAGGCATTATCAATGCTAACATTTTCATCCGAAGCAGATTTAAGCTCAATAACAACGAAGGGAATACCATTGATGAATAGAACTAAATCCGGGCGACGTTCTTCTTTTTCAACAATCGTAAATTGATTGACCACTAGAAATTCGTTATTCGATGGTTCTTCAAAATCAATTAGAAAAGCCTTCATAGAGCGATTTTGACCATCTTTATGAAAAGATACATCTATGCCATCAGTAATTAGATTGTGAAAATAGCGATTGTTTTCTTCAAGACTTGGACTGTTAAAGGCAATGATTTGACGAAAAGCTTCTTCCAATGCCTCGTGTGGCAAATGCCTATTATTCTTAAATAAAGCATCCTTCACACGGTCCTCTAAGATAACAGTTCTATAATCTTTCCGTTCCGGTCTTTCCCCATCTGAACTAATTTCGGGTCCAAAGATATACTCGTAGTCAAGCTCTTGAAGAATCTCAATGACTGCTTCTTCTAGCTTATCTTCTGTGAAATTTTCTAGGAAACTCATTCACCTCTCTCCTTTCTAAAACAGGGGTTATATTAATACCTTTCTGACAATCATTCCTCATTCAATGGAATACGGACTTCTCCAGTCATAAGTCGAGGAATTAAGGTATCTCTAACTTTTCCTAGCAATTCCGATTCCTCGTTATTTGTTTTTACTTTTTCAAATAATCCTTGATAGAACTTTTCATAAGAGTTCATTAAATTATTATCCGGTATTAAGATTTTTGTGTTTTTTATATCTTTTTGTGTTATCAGAGGTTGTGTTGAACCTCTATTTAAGGATTTATAATCTATGGAATTCAAAATATTATAGGTAAACCCATAATACTTTGATTTAATTACTAAAGTATTATCAGAAGCCCATATTTTATTAGTGAACGTTTGTATAACTCCATGTGTACCAACTCTTCCTATTATTAATACAGGTTCGTTATAGTTAAATTCGGATGTGTAACCCATAATGGAGCTTGCTCCAACAATAGGAAATGGATGTTCATTACTAAAATTATCTTGTTTATCCTTCGGGCGTTTACCACTAGATATGCTTATAATATCTCCTAACTCTCCAAGGTTCCATCCTTTTGGTATTAAGCCTAACCCACTCTCAACCATTTCTCCACCACTTGATTTATACGGCTCTCCATTTTCATTCGGGAACTCGAAGTTAACAAACCAATGTTGAAACAACGCTTGGGCTATTTCTTCCAGCTTTTCATTGATTTGATTGTTTGTTTCAATTTTTTCGTCTAAGGTTGAAAGGATGTTTGCTATAGCCTTTTGTTCATCTAATGGCGGAATTGATATCTTTGTTTTTTCTAAAACATCTCTTTGCGCCCGTTGACGACCTGAAGTACCAGTCATTGATTTTATCGCGATATTTCTTAATTTATCAGATATTGATAAATAATATATAAAATCATTATGTGACTTCTCTGGTATTTCCCGCATGACTATGAATTCAGTAGATCCAAAACCTACTTCATTCTCATCTAGTATGTCAACCTGCGCAGTTTTTCCGTTCTCAAGACAGGGAGTTATTCGTGCTAATAAAGTATCACCATTTCTAAACTTTGTTCCACTTTTAAATTCAGCATATTCATATCCAGTAATTTTCCTCTGAAATTCTGCTAACTTATCCATTCCAATCTTTTTAGCTTTAGTTCCTTTTTTTAAACTTTCTCTGGGGTTAAATAAAATAACTTCATCAAGGGATACTTCTTTCCAATCGTTAAATGTCAAAGCCAATCCCCCCTAAATTCTTCTTAATTTCTTCTTTCAAGCGGTGAGATTTATCAAATAACTCTCTTAATTCTCCAGTAAGAGTCTCCATTTTCTCTTCAAAAGGAATTCCATCATCCGCAACATCACCTAATCCAACATAACGTCCGGGAGTCAAAACATATTCGTTTTCACGAACTTCATCCAATGTAGCTGATTTACAGAATCCTTTAATATCATCGTATGCTTTATCTTCTTTACGCCAATTTCTATAAGTGCCTGCAATCTTTTGAATATCATCTTCTGTTAGCTCTCGCAAACGTCGATCGACCATTTGTCCCATGTTTCGTGCATCAATAAACAAAATCTCATGTTCATGACTTTGATAGTTTGGATTGTTTTTCTTATTTCGGTTTAATATCCATAAAGAAACAGGAATTCCAGTCGAATAGAATAACTTGTCAGGTAAAGCAACAATAGCATCGACTAGATCTGCCTCTATTAGATTTTTACGAATCTCACCTTCATTAGATGTATTAGAACTTAATGAACCATTCGCCAATACAATACCTGCTGTTCCATTCGGGGCAAGGTGATAGATTATATGTTGTAGCCATGCATAGTTCGCATTCCCATCTGGTGGTGTCCCATATTTCCAACGAACATCATCAACTAATTCATTTCCTCCCCAGTCACTTATATTGAAAGGAGGATTGGCAAGAATATAATCAGCTTTTAGAGTCTTATGCAAATCATTATGGAATGTATCCGCATGATGTTCACCGATATTCCCTTCAAGGCCACGAATAGCAAGATTCATCTTAGCAAGTTTCCAAGTAGTTGAGTTCAACTCTTGACCATATATAGACAAGTTTTCAATTTTACCCTGCCTACGTTCTACAAATTTTTCACTTTGTACAAACATACCGCCACTACCACAGCAAGGGTCATAGATTCGGCCCTCATATGGTTCAATCATTTCAACCAGAGTTTTTACAACACTTTGCGGGGTATAGAACTCTCCCCCACCTTTTCCTTCTGCACTTGCAAATTTACCAAGGAAGTATTCATAGACACGGCCAAGCAAATCCTTTTCTTCTTTACTGTGTAGTTTTATTGTAGAAATCAGATCAATCAGTTCACCTAAACGACGCTTATCAAGCTCTGGACGTGCATAACGTTTATCTAAAACACCTCTAAGCGATGGGTTTTCCTTTTCAATCTCAATCATCGCTTCATCAATATATTGACCAATCTTTGGGTCTTTTGCATGATCTTTAATGAAGCCCCAACGTGCTTGTTTTGGAACCCAGAAGATGTTTTCGTATGTATATTCATCACGATCTTCTTCAAAACCATCTCCTTCTTCAAGTAACTCATTATATTTGGTTTCAAACTTATCTGAAATGTATTTTAAGAAAATTAATCCTAATGCAACGTGTTTATACTCAGATGCATCCATACTTCCACGTAATTTATCCGCTGCTTTCCAAAGTGTTTCCTCAAATCCGATCTTTGCTGTTTCCATGCTCTAAAACTCCCTTTTTAATAGTTATGGTCATCTAATACTTCAAATAATTCGCTTTCAAACTCATCCTGTTCAGGGCCTGTAGAAACCCAATCCGGTAGCACCTCCAAATAATGTGCCAAGCCCTCAATCGTTTTATGGAAAGTCGGTTCATGCTGTGCTTTATCTAAAAGTTCCAAAATTAATTTAAATGTATCTAAATAAGGATGGTGTTCTGTTTTATTTATCATTTCCCGAAACTTTTCAATAAGCTTCGCCCTTTCAATATCATGTTCAATTTGATTTATTTCCTCTTTATCATAAACAGGAACTTCAACAAGATCATTTTCATCACCAATCAGAAATTGTTCTTCATGTTTCATTATAACAGGTTGAAGATCTCGTTTTAGTTTCTCCTTTTGAATCTCCAGCTTTTCCAGTTCGGTTAATTCCTTAGAAAAGTATTTAGCCTCTATACCAAAAATGTTCTCCAAAGTCGGTAGATGCTTTTTAGAGATATTTTGCTTCCCTTTAATCCATAGGTTAATATTTTGCTTTTTAATGCCGAGTTTCTCAGCTAATTCAATATGCTGCATCCTATAAAGATCTAAGATGTATTCTAAACCTATCAATTGATCACCTACCTTAAATATTGTCTGAGTCAATATATAGTTATATTGTAATAGGAAATTTGTATACAGTCAATGATTGAGTTAGGTCGTTCTTCAGTTTATTTAGTAAACAGTGGTTATTAGAACTATTGGATCAACCAAAAGTATATACTGTTTAACAAACTATCACCTTGACACTATGAATATAATTGCTTAAAAAAGGCGATGGAGTATTGGGCTATTCGTTGTTCTTCAAAAAAAGCGTGACCTGATTTCAAAGACATCAGGTGAACTCGATATTAGAAATGTTTAGGCTTTTAATTCTGCAGCAAAAATTGAAGAGGACAAACCAAATGGAAGATCTCCCATATTAATATTGTTGTTTTAACGGAAAAGGCAGTCCCCCAAGACGTTAAAGATTTAACTTCCCGGGGGACAGACTTTTTTCCTTGATTTAGAAAGTGTAGATGGTTTAACGCTTAGCTTTTAAAAATGATAAGATTTATTTCTTCGGTTTACTTAAAGCGTTCTTTACTTCGCTTGGTAGAATTCCCATAAAATAGTATTCTATATTATCCCAAAACCATTTTGAGTAATTTAGAATTTTCTCTTTTGGTGAATTCCCTTCTTGTTCTTTTGTAAAAAGATACTTCAACATTTCAACGCTTGTATAATGTTTATCTTGGACATCTTTTAATATGCTATTTTGATAAAAATCACCTTGTTTAATAGCTTTTTCTAATGGATAAATTGAGTTCATTCTTAAATATATTTGTGGGTTGTTTCCACCAACAACTTGATAATTTAATAACCTTCGACTCTCTCCAATTCCAAGTGCTGCTATTTTGGCATCTAATTCAATACTATTTGCCCTCATGTAAAATGTAAGTATATCACCATCGTTCTCAACAAAATTATCATTCGGCTTCAATGTTGCTAACAAACCCCTTTTAATAAATGTTGTGAATAAATCTCCATCTAAATGAATGATATACCTCGGTTTAGAATCTCCACTGCTTGCACGCTCAGATATAAATTTAACCTCTTTTATTTTTGAGTATTCAAACGCTGCGTTAATGACCGTTTGTGCAAACGTCATTGCTTCAAATTTATCAGAGATTTTTAATGCTTTCATAAAATGGTATCCAAGATCCTCGACTGAAAAATGTTTACCAGATATTTTATAACTATTAACGAATGTTTCAAATGCCTGTAAGATTAAATTATACTTGGAAACAATTGACTCATCTGTTTCATTGTTATTTAATCCTACATATACTCCTGAAGCATATATAAACTTTTCAAAAATAGATTTATGCTTCAGTTTCTCTCTTTCTTCCGCTGTGTGCAATGCAAATTTGAAACTTGGAAAAGACATATTTCTATAATGTTTCTCCCATATTCCACTCAAGTTAACCTGATATACAGCAGAATAACTCTCACTCTGTATTTCGTATAGCTTGCTAAAATATCTTCCTAAATTTGAATGAATAAATGTTCTTTCTAATTGAGGAGTAACGAATATTAAATCATTTCCAAATAGACTTCTTGGTCTTGCTACAAAGGGAGAGTATCCAAGCTTATTTGGTGATGAAAAGTCTTTTTCGATCATTAATAACACTGTTTTCACTTTATTATCTAATGAATCTTCATCACGTTTGTTTTGAACAAAGATATATTTAAAATCCTCTGGACTAATAATTAAATTACGGTTATTATTCTTTTCTTTATATACTGATAAAACTTTTTTCATAACCTCTATAATTTGACTCTTTCGGATCGCCGACATACCGTATAGCTGTTTAACTTCATTCATATCACGATTTAAAAAATCAATTAAACCAAATCCATTAGCTACTTTATCCTTATCACGGGCTGCTCTTCCGACTTCTTGAATATAATCAACAACATTCCCAGTAGGAGCATAATGGTACACATTTGTAATATCAGGAATATCGATACCCATTCCAAAAGCTTTAGTTGCTAAAACAAATTGTAAATCTCCACTTTTGTATTGATATAAAACCTCATCTTTTTCCTCTTTAAGAAGGCTTCCGTAATATTTACCTGTAGCTTTAGCAATATCTGGTTCATTTTGTGTTAAAAAGTTACTGAAATCCGTCAACAATCTTACTGTTGGGAAATAAACTAATGATTTTTGTTTGTTTTTATGGGCCTTTTTTAAATGTTTCAACGCCAATGCGTGCTTCGTTTTTCGATAATCCCTTCCTTCTTTCTCTAAATCTTTCTCACTACTTTGAACAACCATAATTAACTCATCACGACGAACCTTTCCGAAGTATGAAATAGGACTTATCATATTAAGGCTATTTCTCGTATCTAAATACATATCTTCTCGGCCACCATATATAGCCGTTGCAGTGAAAGTAACGATAGGAAATTTGTATTCTTTCCTCAACTTAGCTAGATAAATACCTAAATACCAATAATCAGAACGAAATGATTTTCCCCAAGTAGTTACTATATGAGCCTCATCAATAATCACCACACCAATATTTCTATTACCAATCAGCATTTTAATATCGGATCGAGCTTGTAACGTTTCAGGAGATAGGTATAAAATATCAACATGCTGATTTTGAACTTCATCAAGTATGCGTTCTTTTTGGTAAGGTGGGGTATTTCCGTTTATCGTAGCTGAATTATTAATACCTTTTCTATGCATACTTTCAACTTGATCATTCATTAAACCAATTAATGGTGATATAACTAAAGTTAAAGGCTTATCATCTGTATATTTATTTGCTAAATATAACGCAGGAACTTGAAACATCACTGACTTTCCCGCTCCAGTTGCTGCAGTTATATATATATCACGAAAATCTTCAGCATGTATTGCTTTTTCTGCCTGAATGACTATATCATCGATAATTTGGGCTTGCGAAATTTTTATCGTTTCTTTAGATTGACTCTCTATGTTCTTATAAAACTCAATTTCCTTGTAATTATCGTACCCATAAACGTTATTCAATATTTTTACATAGGCATCTTCATTCTCTATTACTTTTCTTCTTATTGATAATGTTGTAAAATAAATTTTTATATCAGAAATATTAGCGATAATATTAATACGTGCTAAATAATTATTAGGTAACGACTCACTTGCCCCTGATAAAACAAATAAAACATTATTGGTATCTTCTTTTAATATAATGTTCATAATAAGATCTAAAAATGGAAGTTCATCATCTGATAATTCTATTTGCAAAATATGCTCTGTTGGGTAATCATCGCTATATTCAAAGTCATAATCCATCTCATCATAGTATTTGAAGGTCAATGGCTTTTTATCAAATTCTGGGTAAGTCACATAATAATTACCACTATGCTTTGAATAATCTATTTGTCCATAAAACTTAGAAACATTTTCTAATACCTTTAACTGGTCATTTTCTAATTCATTATCTTCTTGATAATATAAATAATGGTAAATGCTATCTACATTTGACAGTGTATCTCTGTATGGATACTGTTTATCGAATAAATTATTTTCGATTACCAGCAAAGGCATTTTATTAATAGCTTCTTGTTCTTTAAATAATTGATATTCTTCAATCGTCATCCATAAATAATCTTCTGTAAAAGTACGATGTTTGATAATGTCTTCTATTACTTGTTCTTCTAATGTTGACAAATCTACTTTATCGAAATAGTCTATATCAAACGAAAAGTACTTTTGCTCTCTTTTTAGTTCACTTGTATCAAAACCTTTTAAAACAACAATAGATGGTCCATTTTGCTTCACTATTTCCTCAATTCTATTTTCAATATTCATACATATACTCCTTTAGCACTCTTGTCGTTTTTGGTTTTCGAAGCTTCCTAAGCGCTTTTGCTTCTATTTGTCGAATTCTTTCTCTTGTTACATTAAATATTTGTCCAATTTCTTCTAGTGTCATTGTTTGATCATTATTAAAGCCTAAACGATAATATAAAATTTGCATTTCTCTCTCTGTTAATTCTCCTTGAAAAATATCATCAATTATATTTCTTAGCTCAATCTTATAATATTCTTCATCTGGAGTTTTTAAATTTCCATCTAAAACTAGTTCACCTAATGCCGTACTTTCATCGTCCCCAACTAGACGGTCAAGACTATCTAAATTACTTTGTGAAATATAAAAACGTAATTCTTCAATAACATCAATTGGCTCTTCCATTGCTTTGGCAATTTCAAATGTTGTAGCTGGCCTAGCTAATTCATTCCACAGTTCATTCTCTATTTTTATGAATTTATTCATTTTTTCCCTATAATGAACTGGAATTCGTATTAATGTTGAGCAATCCGCTATTCCCCTAGTAATAGCTTGTCTTATCCACCAAGTTGCATAAGTTGAAAACTGATAACCCAAGGAAACATCGAATTTTTCTGCAGCCTTTAGTAATCCAATAACCCCCACTTGATACATATCGTTTACATCAAAGCCCACTGTTGCTAACCCTGAATAACGCTTTACAATCTTCCAAACTAATTTTCTATTCGCTTCAACTAGATTGCTAATTGACTTCTTTCGTTTGGATTCATCTCCTGAATGTATTTGATTTAAATATTCAATATTCCATGACTTATCGATAACATCTTCGAGTGAATCAACATGGCCAATGAAGCTGTCATCATCCAGTAATGAATGTAAATCATCTTCAAATAAGTCATCAGGTAGATCGAAATCAAAGTCATTTTCATTTTTCTCTTGCTGTGTATCGTCAATAATGATATAGCCTTTTCTCATTAGATCGCTTAGAATATTCTCTTGTATACTTTCATCTATATTATTTTGATTGAACCAATTTTTAAGAATACTTCTGTTAATTTCATTTTCTAGCTCGATACATTTAAACAACTTCAATAAATTTGCCTTTAATACAGTTTTGGGGTGATCAATGATTTCAATTTGCAAAGCGTCTAGTTCATCATAAACGGTAAACCTTTCTTCGACTTTAAGTGTGTATTCTTTAAACCACTGGTCCACAATATTCTGCTTTATTTTACTACCAAAACGAAAATTATCGTTAATATGGGAAATTAGATCATCTAGCTTTTTATTCATTGCATCACCTCCCAAACCTACTAAACTTATATTTATTAGTTGGCTTGTAATCTTTAACTGCTTATAATTAAAATTTGCAAGCAATTACATAATTTTGATCGAAAGGAAATTACTTAATCATTTCTAACAAGATGGAACAGATCAAATTAATCCAATCCCTCAATAACATTTCTAAGCCCCATCTTAGTATAAGCATTTAACTTCCCGTGCTTTAATACTTCATTTGCTTGTTGGAGCAATTCTATATATTTCCATTCAGCATCATTAACTGTCTGTATTATTTCTTCTTGCCCATCTATTTCAACATCAGGAAACTCAATATCCTCAATATCCCTTGTAGTTAATGCTTTTACCGTTCCACCCTTTTTCATCCCCTCAATGAGAGCCACACCAACTGGACTATCAAGGAAAACTTTAATGTACTCCGGCTTATATGCCTTATCCTTAATTCTAATTCTTATAAACATATTAGATAGTACTAAAGGTTCATTATGGTCAGGAACGATTGCCACTTTATAAGCCGTTCCACGACTAGCAATAATAATGTCTCCACTCTCAATCATGTAACGTTCAGCATTTTTAACTGGAATGACTTCAATACTATCTAAGTCTATTTTACCATCTTCTACATCCTTTAGTTGGATAACCTTATATCCTTTTTGTCCTTCTTTAATTGTATTCTTTGCTGGTAAGTTAACTCCGCGCGATAATTGGGCTATCTCTTTTAAAGTCCTCTTATTTTTAACCTTTTCATCATATACAGCTTTATTTATAATGACATCACCAAATTGGGTTTCCACAGTTTGGCTTGTAAAATATTGATTTGGATTTAAATTAAATTCATTTTCTATAATCTCTGGCAGTTTAGCAATTTTAACATCATCTGTATCTGTTGAAGAACGTTCATACATAGCAACAATTGTTTCAATATTGTCTTGTGTTAAATAATGTTGTGATCGTACTTGGCTTGTAGACTGTTCTTCGGCATTTATAAACAAAACTTGTTGATTTCTACTTGAATGCTTCTTATTATTTAATACTAGTAGCACAGTTTGAATCGTTGTATACGACAAGAGTTTATTTGGTAATAATACAATAGCCTCGATAATATCATTGTTGACAATATATTCTCTAAACGCCCTTTCAGCATGAGAACTTCTTGATAATACTCCTACAGGAACTATTACAGCGGCTTTTCCTGTTTCATTCAAAGATGCAACTGTATGTTGTAAAAACGCTAGATCACCATGCATTCTACTGATTTTTCCCATTCTACCGCTAAAACGGCCATAAGGATCATAATCCATCATTTGTATATTGTTTAATTTCAAACCAAAGGGCTGATTCATCGCAATATAATCAAACTGCATTAAGTTACTATCATTTTCTATAAATGCGGGAGAGAACAATGTATCACCTTTTGCAATTTGAAATTTTGATAAATCTATTCCATTTACAATTGCATTCATGTAAGCTATAGCAACATTTGATTCATTTATCTCTTGCCCAAACATTGAAATGTCATTATTGAAACGGTAAGCTTCAATTAACGATCCCCCAATTCCTGCTGCTCCATCGTACAAACTGCCATTAGAAGGATTTAATATTCGTATCATAAGTCTATTTAATCCTTCTGGTGTTACAGATGTTCCTAACTCTTTTCCTTCACTTTCCATTAGTCGTTGTATGAGATGTAAGAAATATTCACCAGTTATTTTTGTATCTTGAAACTCTTCTATTGTTAGAGAACTTTGGTCCATAATCATTAGGCAATCATACAGTACATGGTCTCCTATCTTTGAAAGAGAAAAACTACTTAGCAGATCTAGATTAAAATCATTGTTATGCGCAATCTTATGAAATAACTCATCAATCAGATTGCCTATATTATAGTGAGAAGAACTGATTCTTTCCCACGACATATCATCTGGTATAGTTATTGAATGACTTTTATTTACTAACAAGAATTTTGCTGTAAAAATTCTACTTCCTACTTCATGGTATTGATAAGACTGTACCTCTCCTCTAAGTCGTTCGCCAATTGCCCTACTTGTTTTATTTGCTCTTAATTCAATGTTATCCATCAAAGCAACAACTCCTCATTAATGTATTAAATTTATTCTAATAAGGTATTTCAAATTCCTTTTAATTATCTTTTAATAAAAAGCCACGTTCTCGTGGACAGCATTTATAACACTAGAAATTCCTTTACTACGGTGATAAACCACTTTAATTCCAAATTTATCTGCAACATCTTTAACTGCATACATTGTACCATGAGATACAGCTGATAGTATAACTATAACACATTCAACATCTTTTAATAAGTTGCTGAAATAATTTTTGGTCCCTTTTCTTTTTATTCTTCCATCATGATATTTTAACTCAAAATTTAATGTCTTTAACTTGTCCTCGTATCCTTTTTTATTATCACCACCAATAATGGCAACCTTTTTCATATTTACTCACTCCATCTCTTAAATTTCTAAATCCCTAGTAACATTTAAATACGTAGTAATCTGTTGACGTTTACTACTTAATAGGTCTGCTAGTAACTTAACGTCTGATTGTGTTACCTTTGCCATTCTACTAATGTGTTGTTTTCTCGTATTACCTTCTCTGTTAACATTCTTTTTCAGGACTGTCTCAAACTTTACTAAATTCCCTCTAGGAGTGATCCTATAGTTATTCAATCCCATTATGCTTAATAGCGTATTGAACTTTACTGCTTTCTTTTCATGGTTAACAAATTTAACAATTGGTGCAAATATTGCTCTTGAATCTATTTCTACAGTTTCAACAACAAACCGAATTTCCCCAAATACTTCTGAAAGGTATTTTAAATTCCTTTTTTGTTCCTCCAAAAGTAAATCACGTTGAAACATACTTTGATTATTTGTCGCTACTCTACTTCTTTCTGCAACTGTTCTATTCATAATAGAAACCCTCCCAATGTTTTATAAAGTTTTAACTTCATTTTTCTGTCTAAAATAGTTATATCATAAATCATCAATACTTGTAAAGGGTATTTGTAATTCCTTTTTAAATTTTTATTTATTCCTTTTTCAAATGTGAAAAAAGAGAAGGCAAACATCTAATGTCGGATTGCCTTCTCTGTCTACTATTAGAATAGAACTACTCAAACTGATTTTTAATTTCAATTACAATTCACGTAGGTTATTATGCAAAAAAGTATTAACTCCATAATCAACTGTAATAATACGGATTTTATATTCTTCTCGTAGTTTTTCGATTATAAAAGATAGATAATCGGAATTTCTTGAAATTCGTGATGGATCGCTCACTATAATCGCATCGATTTTTTCTTGTTGTGCATCTTCAATCATTTTAATAAAATTTTTATTAATATTGCTTCCTAAACCAATATCCGCATAAACAGAATCTAAGTACCAATTGTTTTGAACAATAAAATCCTCGATTATTCCTGTCTGTTTTTGTAAAGAATCCTCTTTATTTTTTCCATTACTAGTTCGAACATAAGCAAAACATTTCATATTTTGTTTCTCTCCTCAAAAATTTATTTGTTATTAAAATATACTTCATCGACTTGTGTAAAACATTGTATCCTCGTTTTTTGATATTTGAAGAGGATACCAAAAAGTTTTTTAATATTTTTAGACGATAATTTAACCATATTCTCTAGATCCGAAATTATCTTCTTGCTCACTAATACATAAGCATCATACTTGTTATTGATAAAATTGAATTCTATCCTTTTTATCTTTCAATTTGAAAAACATCATGAAATTCTAAACCTAATTGATTTGATATTTTCTTTGCAACCGCTGGGCTAGGGTTTTTCTTATGATTAACAATTTGGTTAAAGTAATTTTCACTTAATCCGGTATGTCTCGAAAACTCTCGTTGAGAAAATCCTTTTTCAATTAACATTGCTCGTAGTTTATCGGAATCTTTAACAATGATTTTCATGTTTTAATTTTCCCCTCCTTTTGTTAAATGCGTGTTCTTCAAGATAAATAAAAAGAGAAAACCACCTTTAAAAGACTGCAGCATAAACACAACGCTGTCACTCTATAAAAATGGGGTTTTCCCTTTTTAGATCTATATTCAATTCTACTTTTTTACTGTTACAACTATATTCTAACAATCTTTTTCTATATTTTAAGGATCGAACACATTTATCCACTTCATTTTAAAAACATCTTTGCCAATTCATCATTTTCCTGTTTAGATATTATTTCTCTTACACTCTCTTCGGGCATAACAACTTGGAATGTCATCTTTTCAATACGGCTCTTTATCCTCCCAGCAGGATACTTCTTTTGGAGTGACTGTATCGGCATATTAGATGTGATAATAGTCGGTCTTTTGTAACTCATTCGCTCATCTAAGATTTGCGTCAAAACCTCCTCCGACCAATCTGTTGTTTTCTCAACACCTAAATCATCCATTAACAATACTGGAGCTTGCTTAAATGATTCCATTAAATTATAAAAGTTTCTGTTAGGATCTTTAATAGAAAATGAATGCTTCATCTCATTTAGCATATTTACTACCGAAATATACATTGGCTTGATCTGATACTTGATGATGAGTTCGTTGGTGATTGCAATTGACAGAAGCGTTTTACCAGATCCTTTTACATTACTATAAAAGTATAATCCTTTGCCCATGTCCTCCAACTCTGGATATTGTTCTACATAGCGTGTTGCAATTTTCTTAGCATATTGCGCTACTCTACCATTATCGTTTATCTGATAGATTTTTGTATCGAAATCTTGGATTCTTTTATTTAAATATTCATCTGGTATTCTAGCAGTCTTAATTTTACGCAACAGTTCTTTGTATTCTCTGCATTTACACATCATCATATATTCATATCCATTTTCCTTAATAACATGAATCAGTCCAGATCCATCACATTCTCTGTACATACAATCATCTGTTGCTTTTGTTAATCTACCCGGCATCTTGTATAATGGCTCAGCCGTATCGTTGGAAGTATTCGTCTTGGGCAATATATCCTGTAGCTTGTTCATCCTCTAAAACCTCCTGTTGATATTTATATGCTTGATCAAAAATGTAATTTGCTACATATCGAAATGTCCGAATATTATCTAGCTTGTGTTTCGGTTTAAAGTTATTGAAGCAATCTTTTATCCAACCAATAACTCGATGAGTCTCCCAGTTTTCGTCTACAACATCCCTAATCGCTTTTTGATCATTAAGCGATAACTGCTTGTTTTTGCTAAGACCCAAGTAGGTGTTACTAATTAATTCAAATTGATTTGTATCATAAATGTCAATTTCATCTTCAATCCATTCATTTGGCGAAGAAGTCTCTGAATTAATTTTTGGAGTAATCTCTGTAGTAATCTCTGGTATTGCTGTGCAATCATTGGGCTTCGAATCATCTTTTTCTACATTCGGAGGAATCGTTTGTTTGCTCGAAGTATCATTTTCTTTAATTCGTAATAACTGTTTGTACTCATTTATCGGATATCCCAAATTGCTTAAATCTAAGATGACTTTCACCAAGTTCACACGATATTGTAATGTCTTATCCCACTTATACCGAGGGTTGTTTCTTCTTTTAACAAAATCTTTTTCTACTATTTTACCTAGATACTTTCGAATCGTATTCGCCGATACACCAAGCATCACTTCATCCGCCAACTCATCAGCTTTCTTGTAAATCCAACCGTGTTTAAAAGACCCTTTATATGCTGAGTCATTATATAGATGTTCTCTTTCCTCAGCCTTATATTGTTCAGCATCTTTCATACGATCTATCCAGTAAATTAATTGACCTAAGATTACAGCTTCTTCCATGCTGCTTGTTAATGCCACCAAATCTTCTCTAATGACAGCCTTTTTTATTTTTCGCAATTTAATACTCTCACCTCTTACTAAATATATTTTCTAACCTAGTTTGAATTTTGTTTTCCGAATATCATCTCCTTGTCTACGTCTGCCATTTGAATTTTTCAAATAAAAAAGAGAAAAACCCAAGACAGACGTAGCAAAATCTATACACAAATATATGTGCATATTTCACTACTTCCTCTTGGGTTTTTCCCTTATTGTTGAGAAAGTCGTTCAAATTATTTATTTGACTATCATTATACAACTATGATTTTATTTTGCAAGTATTTTTTTACATTTCTTTTATTAGTAACCACAATTTTTGATTTTATATGTTTTCTTTCATAGAACTAGAAATATCCAAATTTGAAAGTACACTATTTAAAAGATCACTTCCTCTTAACAATCAACTACCCAAGTAATGTAGGTTAATCTTTTCAATATAGCATTCCAATCTCATTACTTGTAGGAAGTGTATTACTTGTAGAATTAGCACGGTCTAAGCTGACATATTGAGGCCAAACAATAGTAGGTAGATAGGAGGAATAAAAAGAGTTCTACAATAGAAAAAATATTCACCCCAAAATTTGAAAGGAGAGAGATTATGCCTGATAGGATAATATTAAAGAAAAATACCAAACAACGATTAGAATTATCTAAAACTGACTTACAACTTTTAGCTTTTCTAGAACAACAAAGGATGTTAACAATGCAGCAACTATATCAAGTTGCTACAAAAATATTTGAAATTAGAATAAAGGAATACAGTTTTAAAAACCGAATTCGTAAATTCGAAGATTACTACTTGATCCGTGGTTATAATTATAGTGAGGGATTTGATGGAGAACGATTTAAATATTTATGTATAGGTAGTAAGGGTATTGATTTGCTTATTAAATATAATTTATTAGACCAATCCTATAATAAATCAAAAATCTACAAGTTTAACCAAAAGAAGAATTTGATGCACTTTTTAGCTACTCAGCAGGCAGCCATTAACATATTGAACAGTCTTCATGCCAAAGTCATTAAGGGTGAGGCCTCAAATGAAATTAAATATACTGGCTTTTATGATATAACTTTATTTTCCCATTCACCATCGGTCTTTCAATACACTGAATGGATACGGAAAGAGAAAAATTGGCATCGCCATAATAAAGGCGCTTATCATTCTTATATAGCAAAACACATGAATGGAAACTCTAGTACATTTGGTAAAACGATGACCTTTGTAAAACCCGATTGGATCATTGAGTTACAATCGAAAAAAGCTAAAAATGCCTATATTAATATTGAGTTGGATATGGGGACTGAACCCATCGAAACATTGATAGAAAAAGTCTTTAAATATGCAATTTTAGCTGAGAGAAATAAAGAGGAACTTCATATCATGGACCTTGTTATCGCAGATAGTAGTTTCTCTAACCGCTCTAAACTTACGAACGGTATAAAAAGAGGGGATAATATTATTAAGAGATTTGTCGCAGATCCCGCAATAAAGAAAAGATTAGATGAATCCGGATTGATGCTCATTATTCATCCGTTAAGAGATAATGAGAAGGCAATTGATAACGTACTAACAAGGTTTTAAACCCCACCAGTCATTCATTTCGAATGACTGCATACATAATAAACTACAATTATTCTGAATAGATTACAATATACGTTACCATTAATAGAAACCACGTTTAACCTCTGAAATATCAATACTTGTCTCATCCTAATCTTCTTTATTTTCTTCACCATTTTCCTATTCGTTACGAATATTAGTAACCATTATCCTAAGTAATAAACTTATACATTAACTTTCCACACTATAAATTGCGATTATCATACGATTGGTAACCAATAATGGATACCATGACTGACATTCGCTGTTCCAGTATTTTCTCTAACTTATATGTTCTTTTCTTCTTCCTAGTATCTATTATTAGTTACCTTTAATTGTTACCATATCTTATTTGACAAGGCGTCGAGGGAATAAAAGTCATAACAGTGCTGCTAGATGCTTAGGCTATCCATTTTAAAAGGGGAGAACACTTCTTTTCTATTCAGAAATTAAACGGTAAACACTATTAGTAACTTGGGAAAGGAAAAAAATAACTACTGTGACTTCTCCTTTTGGCTTTAACAATTAATTATTTCCATAAAACTAGGCTGTTTTCTTATTCCCCCTTCGAATAAGAAATAGAAGAAAGTATAATATTTCAAATATCTAAGGAGGAAAGATAGCTAAAATTGTCAACCTAATGCAAATATGTCATTCATTTTACATTAAAATCACTGCATCAAAAACAAATGGAAAGGAAGCTTTGTAATGGAACTAAGTCAAAATATGCAAAAGGAACTCTATGAAGAAATGCTCAATGTTAACGAGGATAATATAGAAGGTGAATTCTTTGCCTCATCAATAGAAGATTTGAAAAGTCAAGTCATCGAGTTCTTGATGATAGATTTAAAATACGATCCAATTGATTTGGAAGATATAGATTTGGATATCCGCTGGAAAGGGGAAGGGTTATACTCTTTCTGGGGGCATTATTTTACTGACACTCATTTATTAGCCCACATTGCTGAGATATTTGAGACTGAAACAGAAGTTCATCCTTCCATTTTCCTTGGAAACCAAACACTAATCAAACATGAACGAAGCAAGTGGTACGACATCGGTAACTTTGTGTATGTCATTTGGAATAATCAATTTGAGTTAGTGGATGTTGTCTATAGCGATGAGGAGGAAACAATGTTTAATAAAAGACGTGGCGGCTATTTTATTACTGAATTACGTGAGTTAGATAACTATCGTTTTTATGATTTTTTAAGACAGTATGAGAAAAAATCATTGATGGGCATTTTATAACACTACATCAATCTTGGTGTATGGAATTCACATAATAGTTCTGAAAAAAGGGCAGAGAGAAACAAAAAGACTTTCCAGAGGAAGGTCATCCGTAAAACATCGACCAATACAGTCTTATGCAAAATAGAATCTTTAAAGTTCAACTAGAATATTAGCCACAATTAGTAACCAGTTATAGGAATAGAAAGGTTGCTCCTGTTTCTTTAAACAGGGGTAACATCTTATTAATTTCTATTTTAATAGATTATATAAAGGCATATATTTAGTAGATTTAGGAGAGTCCCTTATGTAGCAAATCTTAAAGCCGTTGGCCGACCACTCTCTTCATTCTTTTATTACGTATAACAGGATCACTTGATAACCCTTTACATAAATCCCGTACTGAAGCTACTTTTTACATAAGAGCAGTCCAAGAGCTTAACTTTTATATGACTCTTTCATCTAGAATCCTATCTTCAATCATCTTCATAAACTGAATAACTAAAATCTATATAATCCTCAAGTCTTGTATTTTCAGTCTGGTTCATCCCCCAGCCATATCGCTGGTAATTCTTCCCTCCATCTACAAATATAGCTCCACAACTACATCTTTTAAAGTCATAACTGTGTTTTGATTCGATAATATCGTCGCACTTTTTACAACGAACCTTGTTTATTAATACCCTTTTCACTTAGTATCATTCCTTTCCACCTAGAAGAAGTTTATTTGATTTCATTCAATTCAAACATGAAGTTGAAGATATGCTGGGCGTAAAAATTGATGTCGTCACAGAAAATTTCCTTCATTGGAGTATAAAGCAAGATGTATTAGCTGAAGCCGTTAAACTATAAAATGATGCATTGAATGATAAAATATATCATAATGTCTAGAATCGATGGACTTAAAACCACTTACACTTTCTAATATTTAAATGCTCCCAAATTTTATTGTTATTTATATTGGCCAGTTGGATGCCCTAATTTTTCAATATCAACAAGTAAGTCAAGGTCGCTTTTTGGTCCATCCTCAAAATTTGCTACCGTACCAAATACCCGTACATTACCAATTCCATGCTTATCTGCAATTTTTAATATTAAATCACGTTTTTTTAAGAACATCACACAACACGGTACATCCCTCTGATCCGTATTTTATCTTCTAATGAGAATGTATTAGGATAATGATCACTAATTATCCTTTTTTTGATCATCAACTATCTTTTGCAAGAATGCTTCCCACTCTTTATCTTCTAAGTAGAAAAAGTCCAAATAAGAGGATTCAGTTTCATCTACAGATGACTCCTTTTCTATCATCATTCTTTGACCATATCCTTCGTTTTGCGAAGAATACATATATTGCAAGTTAGAGATTAATTGGTTAAATCGTAGGTCCGGTTGCTCTTCCCAAATCCTTTGTATGAGTGACATAATTCTATTTATTCGTTCTATCTCTCGGATTTTTCCACCTCTATTTTCTTCGGTATTAATTCTTTCAATTGTACCATCGTAATGTTCTTTAACCCATCCCTGTTCCGTTCTATATACAATAGCAGTCTTATGGACTTTTGCATCAATCCTTGCGCGTTCACCTGTCATCTTTGCCCACTTATCCACCCATTCAAACTTTCTCTTATTTTCTGTCATAAGATAACTCTATCCTTTCCTACTTTAATCTTAAAGCAATTATGTTATATCTCATTTCATTATCGACTTTTCTTATTTGCTAACAAGCTGAAAGTTAATTATTTAACGTTTAAGAAACTGTTTTAAACCGTTTAACCTTGTTCAACTAATTTCCCTTTATTTATATATTCGCTATATCCAATATCACCCTTATATAGATTACACTCAAGACAAGCACAAACACAGTTAAAAGGTGTACTAGCTCCATCTTTTGATTTAGGAACTTTGTGATCAATTGTATCACCGTATAAACCGCAGTAATGACAAGTATATCTATCTCGTTCTAATACAAATTGCCTTAATGATTTCCAATTGAAGAAATTATGAATTAATGTACTATGTACTATACCAGCCGCTCCTTCTTCCACTAGTTTCTTTGCTCTGTTATAGTTTATTATGTTTTCATATCTATAATTACTTGCACTACGCCCACGTATGATGATTTCCTTAGACGCATCTAGAATAGATGTATCGAAACTATATTCTTGTTTTGGACCTAAAATTACCTCATGCCTACGATCTTTACAATCCCGACAAAATGATTTTCTCTTTGTTGGATTAGCCTTTCTTCCACCCTTAGCTTGAAATTCCTTTACATATTTAGTTTCTCTGCATATTTTACATTTCTTATACAGCCTGCAAGCATCACCTACACTGACACCCAATATAAACACCTCCAAGATAACGATACATTCAAACCGCTATCCAAAGAATAATAATTTCTAATGTCTTTAATTTAACCGTTTATGACCACTAACTGACCTGATAAGGAAATAGTCTATAAATCTTATAAGTTAATAGTTATAATAGCAGTAGTAAATAAAGTAAGAGCAAAATGAACGCAGGAGACAAGGACAATAGTTTAGGGAACAATTATGAACGGGGCATTCTATATTTTCGGTATGTAGAAAGGAATGGGGACAGAAGTAATGAAAAGACACGTTGTAATTGGCTTTGATGCTAGAGATCATGTTGCTATAGGTATAGTATTTGAGGATTTCAAAGAAGCAAAGGAATATCTTAATTATTTAAACACAGAAAAGATTGGACAAATAATTGGACAGGAAAATCGTCTTCTAGAATACACAGATATATTCGAAATGGATTATATTCCTTTAAAAAGGTAACTTGAGGATAATAGTCAGTAAATACTTCATACAATCCAAATCCTCCCAACGGAATCTTTTACAACAGGACTTTTTACATAAATTCCGTACCGATAATATGTGAAAATTCATATACGTACATGAATCATATCTCACAAAAAGAAGCTTCCAGTTGGAAACTCCTATATAATTAATACTTTACAGAGTATTTGCTATTATGTTCATGTTCTTTGATCCATTTTTTGTATCTGTCCATATTAGATAATGTAAAGCTGAAACGCTGGGCAGTGTTATGCGTTCGAAATTCATCCCAATTCCTCGTTATACATTCAAAAACCTTATCCATTCGGATACTTTTATTTCTATTAGTAGAGGCAACATAGTAACACGCAAAAAGAAATGTCAAATCTGCAAGGGGCATTGTTCCCTTTTTTGCTTCCACCATAATACTTCGGGGAATTATATAATACCCATATTGATGAACCAATCTTCTTGGAACTTCTTTGCCATCATCAATTATGTAATGGATTATATATTCACCACGATTGGTGCTTACTTCCTCATCTTCAAATAAAGCTTTTGGTATTTCAATCATTCCTGCTTTTTTAACCATTATTTTCTCAAAAGCCCCTTAGTCAAATTTAATCGTTATTCGATTTGCCTTGTTATAAACTGATTCTGCCCTTCTTATGCATTCCAATCTATTCTTTTCAATTACTTCTAATTCAACGTCATACGCTACGCCCTTATTTTCCAATGTGGCCCCAATCGACTGGGTGATATAGCCTTTTGCACCCAAAAGAGCCATTATTTCATCAAATAATTCTGTTGCAAATCCTTCATGTGCCTGATCCGTCATAACCTTCTCTACATCATTTGTTTCCACAGCTGTTACAAGATCCACAACCAATTTCCCTCTATAAAGATTCTTAGATGACAATAAAAACATCTCCTTTATTTTTTAGGTATTAATAATGTATCTACAAAAAATGAAAATGCATCTTTAAATGCCACGCGATATGTTAACTTACTCTGCTGGAATACCTGTTGAAATATATTTGATTTAAGATCTTCAATAAGATTATTCTTAGCCTCTTCATCAAGATCGTTAATGCTTGACGATAGCTTCTGCTCTAAATCCTGATAAATGCCCTCCATAAACATTTCGTATTCCTCACTAGTAATAATATTTTCCAAACGATTTTCGATTAGTTGATTAACCAATCTTGGGAAACCATCAATCATTTAAACACCCCTCTATTCTTAATATGAATATATTTATATTACGAATATAACATAGTATCTATTGATTGTAAAACCAGAAAATAATACGATTAAGTAAATAGAAGAATGAGAAGGGAAATAAATTAATGGATGATACTCAGGCAGGAAAGTTAATACGTAGATTAAGAAGAGAAAATAAATTAACAATGGTTAATTTTGCAAAGCAAATTGGTCTTTCTCAACCTTCTTTATCGCGGATAGAAAGTGGTAACCAAGAGATCACCTTCTCCTTATTAGAAAGAATTTGTACAGCACTTAATATATCAATGGGTGATTTTCTGTATGCACTTGAAGGGGAAAGCAAGCTACAAAACATTGAATTAAGTGAAGAAGATGATGTAGATACAGAAGAGGAACTAGATGCTATATTAAGTAAGATGATTTCAGCTTTATCGTTTGAACAGAAGAAAGGGTTATATACGCTGTTACTGCCATATACTAAAGACTAGAAAGCGGAAGTGTCATAAAGGCACTTCTGTTTTTTCATTCTAATAATTAATCTGATAGTGGATTGCTCCCTTAACTTTTATCCTCCTTTTACTTTGTACTATCTACTGTATTTCTTTAGTTTAAATAATCTGAAAATAAAAACTTCATTTTAATCCTTACAAACTCTTAAAATATTAAAATTCGAAGGTATCATGTTTTCAACCAAATGAGGTTGCCGGCAAAAATTTGGATTTTACTTTAAGAGGGAAGATTCAAAATGAAAAAAAATAAAGACTTACTTGATTATAACGCTTACTACGAATCTATATTATCTACCGAAGATGATGTGGAGAAAGTAAATGCTTCTGATTTTATTGAACACTTTTCTGAACTTATTATTAAGCATTCTGCCACATTGGAAAATAAATTCTTACGTAAAGGGGACTCCAAATAATGAGGAGAAAAAGAAATAATAGAAATAAAAAAATATTAAATAAAAGATCAAGAGCCTACGCCTATGCAAGAAGAAGTCCTAATCCTGACGAGGATAGTACATCAATTGAGAAACAAATTGAAGAAATAGAGAAGTACTGTTTACAAAATGATATTGAATTAGTAGATATATTCATCGATGATCTAAAGTCAGGTAAATCATTCGAGGGTAGAGATAACTTTAAAGAAATGTACAATAGTATATTAAGATCCGATGATATAGATTACATCATTGTATTTAAACAAGATAGAATATCTCGTGATCCCTTAGATACACTCTATATTTTAAAGAGACTTAACTCAGTTGATAAGCATATGATTTCTATTACTGACAATGTTAATACAGAAGATCCTAGCGCAAAAATCCTCGTTCATATTTTGTCATTAGTTGCAGAACTTGAAAGAGAATTTATTAATTTAAGAACTAGCTCTGGAATGGAAAAACGTGCAGAAGAAGGGCGTTTCCTAGGTGGACAAGTTTATGGATACAAATTAGTTAATAAAGAGTTAGAAATTATTCCCGAAGAAGCCACAGTTATTAAATATATTTTTGAAAAATACACCAAAAATATGTGGGGATATAAGAAAATTGCAGCGAACCTTAATCTGCAGGGCATCAAAACAAAAAAAGGGAATTACTGGACAACATCCGCTATTAAGACAATATTAGAAAACAAACTCTATATTGGAATAACTAAATGGAAAGGGGATTATCATAAAGGCATTCATACACCTATCATTGAACCCTCTCTCTGGGAGGAGACTCAAGAAATGTTGAAAGCAAGAAGCTATACTCCAAAGAAGGTTCATCCGGGTGCATATCCGTTATCTGGTTTAATAAAATGTCCTGAATGTGGTTCAGTGATGGTACAAGGTAATAGTAGTCAAAAATATAAGTATTATCAGTGTAGCAAAAATAAAAGCAGCGGTAGAGTTGCTTGTTCTTCCAACCTTGTTAAGAAGGAATATGCTGAAGAAAAAGTTCTAGATGAAGTATTTCAATATCTAGGTAGTTTCAATCTAACACCTGCAATTGAAAATGCCACAAATGATAGCTTAGCATTTGAACTACAACCCTTAGAGAGAGAAGCTAAATACCTTAACAACAAAATCAAACGCATTAAGGAAGATATGTCTAATGTAATTGACCTAATGAACGATGAAAAATACTCCATCGACAAAGAACTATTAATGGATAAACTTATGATCCATCAAGAAAACTTAAATGAAAATAATAACGCCCTAAAAGAAATAACTAAACAGATAGAATTCAGAAATAGTAGAACATCCCATGAACTTATTAATTACTGTACTGAAAACTTTAATGATTTCTATTTTGCAATTCCTGATGAAGAAAGAAAGTTATTATTACACCGTATTATTAAAGAAATCCATGTCAGTAAAGGGGAAAAACCTAAAGACCGCACAATAAAGAATGTTGTTTTCAAATTTAATAACGAGGATATATTTATGGAATAGGAGAAAGGAAGCCATCCTTTCTCCTTTTTTGCTCTTTCAAAAGTATTCGTTAATTTTACAGTAAATCTTTTTAATAGATCATTAACATCACTATATATTGTGGGAACAAATATTCTATGTTACTATATTTAGTATACCGGTTGGTAACATCACCATTTAACAAACAATACGAAAGGGGATTTGTAATGCCTGAAACAATATATAAAAAAGGTGTTTTAGAAGAAATGATTGAACAACTAGATTTACCTGAGTATGTTGTTGAAAAAACAATTCAAAGATATAAGTCGTTGGGAGAATGGGTTAATAGAGAAAATAGTTCTTTCAAAGATTTAGATATAAACATATTTCCTCAAGGCTCTTTTGCATTAGGAACTACTATAAAACCTATTAATGAACAAGAAGAATATGATTTAGACATGGGTTGTAAAGTCATTTTCCCTAATTTTAAGTCTTTGTTTACACAGGAACAATTAAAAGAAATGGTCGGTACTGAACTAGAAAGTTATCGTGTAGCAAAGGGGATCAAGCAGGAACTAGCAGAGAAGCACCGCTGTTGGAGATTGGAGTATATGGACGAGATTAAATTCCATTTAGATATAGTTCCATGTATACCATTAAATATTGATAAGCAATCGGTCTACAAAAAACAATTGGAAGATACTTTTAATTATGATGAATCCTTAAACAAATCTGTGGTTGACGCTGCTATAAACATAACTGATGATCGACTTGATAATTATTCCATCATCTCGCAAGACTGGAATATTAGTAATCCAGAAGGATATTTGAAATGGTTTGAGAATCGAATGACAACAGGCGACTTCGGACTATACAACCGTTCTTCAATAACGCCTGTTCCAATTTATAACAGAAAAACCATTCTTCAAAGATGTATTCAATTGTTAAAGAGACATCGCGATAATATGTTTGGAGAAGATGATAGTAAGCCTATTTCTATTATTATAACAACTTTGGCAGCTAGAGCTTATAATGGAGAATTAAATTTAGAAGAAGCATTGATAAATCTATTGGAAAACATGCCAAGATATATTAATTCAAGTACTCCGAGAGTTCCTAATCCCGTAAATCCCAATGAAGATTTTACAGACAGATGGGATACGTTGGAGGGGAAAAAATTAGATTTAGAAGGGAATTTCAAAAACTGGTTGTTACAAGCGAAAATTGATTTTAACAACTTATTAAAAACGGAAAGTTATGAAACAGCTAGTCTAATCTTAAATAATAAATTCTCTTTGAATATAGATAAAAGCTTTTTAAATAAGACATACAATCTTAAAAATGACAAGCAGAGAAATGTTACAAGCTTACCAATAAATCCACCAAAGCCTTGGGGTGATGCATATTAATATTAAGGAATTAGAAAGGTTTTTAGATAGCAACCCCCAAATGTCTTTGGCTCCTTCAAACAACGAAGAGTACGTAGTTAAGGGGATCTTGTCTTTTGATATAACGGATGACTCGTATGGAAATATAAAGGACGAGTTTTTAATAAAGATTGTCATCCCTAAAATTTTTCCAAAAGAGATTCCAACTGTCTATGAAATCGGAGAGAGATTTCCTAAAACATTAGATTATCATACTTATTCTGATTCATCTCTATGTTTAGGATCGCCAATGAGTTTAAAGAAACGTATTAAGGACAACCCTACTTTAGATGGCTTCATTCATTCATGTGTGATTCCATACTTTTATGCAATTTCACTGAAACTTCAAGGTGAGGAAAACTTTGTTTTTGGTGAGTTATACCACGGTATAGATGGTATTATTCAGGATTATGTGGAAGTTTTTGAACTTAAATATATTGATCAAGTAATTAACTTACTGGATATATTAAGTCAAAAACCAAATAGAGGTAATAAGAAGAAGTGTCCGTGTGGTTGTGAACGCATAGTAACAAAATGTTCTTTCCATAAAAAAATAGTTGAATATAGAGATGTGATGACACGAAAGGAATTTTCTATAGATAAAGATATTATTTCTCTTTATTACGATAAGTGGAAAGAAAATCAAGTGCAGAAACGTATGCGAAAATTAATACCATATGCATAATTACAAAGTTATATGAAGGGATGATATCGGTAATGAATAAGGTCCTATTTCAATGTTTATTAATCTTGTTACCAGCAATAGTAAGTATCTTCTACCCACTTCAAGATATTGCTTATGGTATTCTCTCTCTAATAGGTATGGATACATCAAATTTTGATGAGATGATAAAAAATATTATTAATAATGAACGAGTAATTTCTCTTATTGGCGGGGTTGTTTTATCTATAATTATTTATATTTGGAGAATAAAAGCAAATAAGGACAAATTATTTAACACTGGAAACAAGTATAACGAGTATCCGATATGGGTTTATTGGTTGGCCAGCAAAATACTTGGCTATGGGAAGGTTAGCCTAGTAAGAGTACCAATGTATCTACAATACAAATTACTTTTGAAGGATATTTTCCCTGAAGTGATCGTTGATAGTGATGTAGAAGAAAAAGCTCAATCAATTAATGTCATCGAAAAGAATATGGATTATCCATCAAATGAGTTGAATTTGATACTGGTTGATACCTATGAAATTACTAATAATCAAATTCCAACAAATAAGGCTCATCTTCCTACTATTTTGATTAAAAGTGGTAACGAGATTGATAGCAATCGCTCTCTAAACCCTGAATATATAAAAGAAATTAGAAGAAAAACCAATGTCTATCACAAGATTTATAAGAAACTAAATGTATTTTGCACCACGAATACTAATCATAATCAGTTAATCATAAATAAGTGTTTTAAAAATGGCAGTAGAACAGGGTTTGAAAACATCGTTGTGTATCAAGCCTCTCGAAGTAACTATATGTTTAATAGGGGATATAAAGTGTTGTAAGAAAAATCCCATGAATTAATAGAAAAAAATTAAATGTAATCTTGAGGATTAATGCAGAAAACCTAACATTGCACAGATGTTAGGTTTTAAAATTCTTTATTTGTATTATTTATAGATGAACGGTTTTCATATATACTTTCACTTTTTAGGATATCAGTAATATTTTCGATTTCATTAACTAACAACTGTAATAACTTTGGTATTCTAAATTGGATTCTTTCAAAATATCCATCTAAACCGATAAATCGCTCAGTTATTTCCTGAAAATCTTCATGGGCTTTCCGCTGTCCTTCTTCGAAAGCATAATTTAAATCATCGGGATCTCCTGAATGGTACTCATGCATTTTTTGTGCATAATTAATTTGCAATTCTTGAAAGTCAAAACTGGCTAATTCCTCCAACAAACCTTCTAATTTTTGAACTTGGGTATCTAGTAAGATTAGTAATTTGTTTATTCTATGAACTATACTTATATCTATATATTGATCAAATTCATCAAGGATCATAACTTGTATTAAATCTTTAGCCTCATTTATCATTTCTGTAAATCTATTTAATTTTTCATAAGATATGGATGCATTAGTTAAGTCGAGAACCTTTTCCTCAAGTGCATATCTAACTTCAGCATATGTAAAAATGCCCATATCTAAATGATCAAAGAAATCGTTACATTCAACTAACCAATCTGCTACATATTCCATATAAACGGTATAAAAAGAAGTTGTGTATCGAATAGAACGACTTATGATTTCTGGTATTAATTGTTTTTTTACAGCTTTTATATCTTCGTAATCGGTAAGTATAATTCCTGCTTCCACATTATTTTTACTTTCATCAGAGAAGTTACCTGAACCAATATATGCTATATTTTCAGTCATAATAATTTTAGAATGATTTTCATAACAGAAATAAACCGTTAAATCACAATTATAGTTATCACGATCTAATTGATTAAAATAGTCTTTAATATTTTCTAAAGCCCGATCAGCTGGTGTCTTCATTTGATTACTTCTAAAATACTTTTCATGTCTTTGCGGTAAATTCGTTATAAATGTCACCGAAACACTTTCATCTAACATTTTCAATTCATCTAGTAATCGTGTATCATTTTTAGAAATATTAAAAGTAACAATAATGATTTCCTTTGCAGAGGGGAAATCATCGATTACCTCTTGATATCCATAATCATGATGACTTAAAGTAATAACACCATTGTTTATGTTAGTCTTTTTAAGCATTTTCCTATCATCCCTCCAAACTATGTCTACGAGATTTTACCTCCTATGCCATCTTTATAACCATTATGTAACAAGTTATTATTCCATTAGAAAGCTGCGGGTTCTAGCAGACCATTGGTGTTAAGCAATTAGAACTCTTTAATAACAAAGTCAATCAATCCTGCTTGTTTCTCTTTACATACATAATGCTCCATAGAATTTCTTGTTTTAAAGCAGGTTTAATATCATTTAATATAACTAAATCTATTTGTTTGTGAAAATGATCCTCAAGTTCAATTTTTAAGTCCATGTAATTATCAAAAGATAAATCAGAATCGTTAAATTCTACTGCAACATCAATATCGCTAGATTCATTTTGTTTATCACGGCTGTACGAACCGAATAAACCGATGCGCTTAACACCGTAATTTTCTTTCCATGTTTTTAGGTTTTCTGACAATTCATCAAGGATTTCTTGTTTCGGTAACATATCATCAACACCATTTTTCAATATTAATGATTTTTTCATAATAAATTTCCTTCTATCCTATACTATCCCGTAAGTTAATAAAGTAGAAGACAATTCATTATTAATAAAACGATTTTGGATTTTCAATGAAATGGATACCGGCTAGTTGATAGCGGAAAAAAGGATTTTGCTCATCCCAACCATCCTGCATTTTTGCTGAGGGTAGCAAGTTATCTTCATCCTTTGTCACAGTACACGTATAGTAAAATTTCATTAGTACACTATAGATTTCGGTATACTTCAAATTTCCTTGTTTTGCTTTTTTCACTAAAGGCTTTAAATAAAGATTTTTAGGAACCATGTGTTCAAAAATTAGTTTTGCTTTTTCTCTTTCTTGCAATATATGTAATGCTTTCGGAGTAATAAAGTCCGCCATACTGTATTTACCATTATATAAATTGTTTTTCCGATGATAACTCTCCGTTAAGAAGTATAAATCATCTCCCAATGCTTTGGGACTCAATTGATATTCACGTAAACGTTGATCAGTTATTTGAAGTTTTAAATTAATGACTTGTTCTAGATTTTGACTTAAAAAGTCAATTAACTCTGTTCTCGAAAATTTATTTTCTTTAATCAGATTATCAATGGCATTAATATGTCTCGCTCTTCCACTCATTTGTTTAAAACTATAAATTTCTCCATTTATGTGCTTATAACTTTTATTTCCATGAATTCCCTTATTAACAATTGACCAAGGAATAAGTTCTCTTTTTAACTCTACCTTCATGAAATGAGCAGCTTCTTTAATTGTTGGAAACTCTTTTAGTAGAACATTGTTTTTATAAATTATTACTGGGATTCCATTTTTTATGATTTCAATCTACTCTCCCTATCTTCAAACTTGGGTATAAATGAAGGTGCAAGTGTATTCTTTAACCCACTTTCCTTTATATTAATCTATAAATATCATCTAAATCATATAATTTTTTTATCCATCTAATCCCCGACAATTCAGGGAGGAGATTTTTGTACTTTCCTAGGTTAAGAATATGTATAGGTTCTAGTTTAGAATAATTAATGGAGTTTATATTCATCGTGTTGTAAGCTGGAGTATGCACGTAGATTAACAAACTCTCAGCCATATTAATTTCATCCTGCCAAATATCATCTGTTGGAATGTTTGAAGCACTTAATCTCCCAACATATACGGAAAATTCATCTTCAAACCAATATGAATGTTGTGATATTCTAGTTCCAAATGTCTGTTGATTAGCTTGTCCAATATATAACAGGGTGTTTTCTCCATAGACAACATGGTTACCATAAATCTGATAAATCCCATAATCAGTTTTTTCGTTCTTTAATAAATCAAGATCCGTAAATTTATAAGGCCCCTCCCAATGAATTTGAATTAAATATTTCTTTATAATTTCCATAATATCTTCACTCCCCTCTGAACTACTAAATAAATATAATCCCTTTTTATAGCCTGTCAGATTAAGTAAAACATTCACTTATAATATAACATGAAGTCCTATTTCCCTTGTTTAAAATTTCATTGTAATATCAGTTTGAAGGAGGAATAGATATGGAAATAACCAAAGTAGCTATCTACGCCCGCGTAAGTACAGAAGAACAAGCAAAAGAAGGCTTCAGTATATCCGCTCAACTTCAAACACTTCGACAATATGCTCAAGTTTATAAATGGGAAGTAGTAGACGAATACGTCGATGAAGGAATTAGCGGTAAATCCGTAAAAGGACGTCCAGAAATGAAAAGGCTAATTAAAGATGTAGAAAATGAAAGATTTGATGCTGTGCTAGTTTGGAAAATTTCTCGACTTTCAAGAAATATGCTAGATACACTCACAATTCTAGATAAGTTTGAAAAATACAATGTGAAATTTATATCTTACTCTGAGAACTTTGATACCAGTAGTCCTATAGGTCGTCTAGTACTTCAAATTATGGCTTCTATTGCTGAAATGGAGCGTAATACTTTAGCAGAAAACGTAAAACTGGGAATGAAACAACGGGCATTAGAAGGACGATGGAACGGTGGTATAGTATTTGGATATGAGACTGTAAAGAAGGAACTTGTCATCAATGAAAAGGAAGCAGAAGTAGTCCAGCTAATCTACCATATGTATGCAGATGGTAAAGGGCTAAGAGCAATTTCTAACCATCTAAATAAAGCAGGGTATAAGACGAAACGTAACCGATACTTTTCCATCAATGGTGTAGCTCAAATCCTAGACAATGTAATATATACCGGTAAAATCAGTTGGCTAAAATTTGAAAATTGGGATTCTAAACGAAGGAAAGGGAAAAATCCAAATCCCATTCTTGTAGAAGGAAAACATGAACCTATTATTTCAGACGAACTTTGGAGCGTTGTACGAGCAAGGAGAAAAAGTAAATCATTTAAGCAGCGACAATCAAACGAACCATTTTTACTTAGCGGACTTTTACGCTGTCCTGATTGTGGTCAAGGAATGGTTCCATCGATTACAACACATACACGAAAAGATGGAACGAAACGGAAACATCGTTATTACGTCTGTAGTGATTTCCATAATAAAGGATCGGCTGCTTGTAAGGCTAATTCTATTAAGGCTTATGAAGCAGAGGATACGGTTATCAAGAAAATCGAACATTTTAGTTCTAATAAGAAGAGATTATATAAAACGCTCACAGACATAAGTTCAAGTTCTGCTCATTCGATAAGTCAGCTTAACAAAGAACTAGAAAAGATGGACAAACGATTAAAAGAAATTGAACAATTACAGGCAAAGTATATGGATGCATTTGAGAAAAATACTCTCCCTATAGATATTCTACAAGAAAGATTGCAAAAGGTCTCCAATGAGAAAAGAGAGTTAGAACAGAAGAAAAATGAGGTTATAATACAATTAGGTTCTATCGATTCCAAAGTGATTCAACCAGAGTTGATCGAAAAGTTACTAAAAAAATTCCTGTCAGTTTATAGGGAGTCTTCTAGAGAAAATCAAAAACAATTACTTCAGTTGTTAATTGATAATATCGCAATCAAGCAAATAGATAAATCTAGAACTATAAAAGCCATAGAACTTGATTTTGATTTTACTGAAATGAACATATCGAAAACGTTTATACTAATCCACTTGTTATATCGTGAAACGGATAATGAACACACGTTTTCAATACCCGCTTCCGATAAAGAATTACCACCTTACCTGCAACAGTTTTTGCCTCTATTTGTGATACGGTTCCCCCCTAATAATCCTAAACCCCCGATACACCTGCTCCAACAAAACCAACCGCATCAACTGATGAGGAAACGTTAACTTCGAAAACGACAGCGCAAAATCACTCCGCTTCTGCACTTCATCACTAATCCCAAGCGACCCACCAATCACAAAAGCAACCTTACTCTTACCATACGTCGCAAGCTCATCCATTTTTGCGGCAAGACCTTCCGATGTCAGCATCTTTCCTTCAATCTCAAGCGTGATGACATACGTATCAGGTTTAATAGCGCCGAGGATTCGTTCGCCTTCCTTACGTTTCACCGTTTCCATCTCCGCTTCACTCATCGTTTCTGGTGCTTTCTCATCAGCCAGTTCGACAATGGAAACGTCGGCATAGCTTGATAGGCGCTTCAGATATTCCTGAATGCCTTGCTTGAGATATTTTTCCTTTAATTTACCGACAGAAATGATCGTTATTTTCATCTTTGTTCTTCCTCTCTATTTCCACGCGTAGTCGCTCTTATTATCTATCATATCCTGTTTCAGCCAAGATAGGGACGCATCCGTTTCATCACGTTTAAAGGTAGGATACGCAGCCGCATCCTCTAAAGTAAAAGAAGACACAACTGCTTTTACATTCTTCACTCTATCAAGGAGATGCCGGTCCTCTTTCTCTGACAAAAGTACTAGCTTAGGAAATGGTTGATCCTTAAATCCCTCCACGATGAGTACATCTATTTTCATAAAAGCATAAAAATCAATAAGCTGCTCCAGTGATAAATCAGGAGCTGAAAATTGAAAAACTCCTTCTCCTTCGACTCCTGCGATAGCCGCTCCGGCCTTGCGATGTTTTTCACTATCGGTATTACTAAATCCAAGGGAGATGCCACCATGCCCATGGTGCTTAAGGGAACCTACTTTTAGGCCTGTTTCTGTGAACATTTCAATTATTTTGGTCGAAAGGTTTGTTTTACCGCTATTTTTGTATCCGGTAATTTGGATGATTTTCATACTGTTTCCCTCCTGATTCCTGCTGTAAAGCTATTTTCCCTTTAGTTAAAGAAGTATTTTGTTTACTTTTATTAAAAACGGTTAATATACATAGTATCACTTTAAAGGAGTGATGCGTTTATCGCGGACCTGAAAGATAGATTGGTGGTCCAGATTGAGAATAAGCGATTGAAAATGTACGAGGCCTATACGAATGATGCCACTTATGAAAAACTAATAAATATATCACAGGAACTTGACCAATTGCTTAATCAATTAGCAACACTCAATCAAAAGAGAAAATAAGAAAAATAACTTCGTTGTAGGAATCATGTAACAGACTAGAGAATCGGCCTACATAGAAAATAAACCGAACAAACATCTTGATTTGTTCGGTTTTTTCCTGACTATTTTTCAACTCCATGACAAACTAGGAAAATTGACAGGTATGTATTACTATTTTACAATCTGCACTTTCCGAATGGTACGATCTTCTACGTTGAGGATTTTAAAGGTAAGATTGTCGCGTTCGAGTGTGTCGCCGGCTTTTGGAAAGTCTTTGAACTCACTTAGTAAGTAGGCGGCAAGGACATCTTCTTCCTCTGGGATTTCGGTCTGGAATATCGTATTTAAGCGGTGTAACGTGACTTTCCCGTCACAGACTACTTTCGTCGGTGTGAGCTTTTCAATCAATGCTTCACTTTCCTCATCCATCTCATCATGAATCTCAAGTCCAATCATTCCCTCAATAATATCCTCGTGGGTGATGATACCCTCTGTTCCGCCATATTCGTCCAGCACGATGGCTAAATGTCTGCGCTCTTTCGTCATCATTCGGAAAATCTCCTCAATCGGCTGAAATTCATAGACGATTAGTGGTTCGGAATCAATAAATTCCTCCAATTTTCGGCTCGGGTTCACAGACCAAGAGAGTAAGTATTTCGTATGCATGATTCCGACAATATTATCGATATCTTCATCATATACGGGAAAACGGGTAAATCGGTTATCAATTGCAAAATCGCGCACTTCTTCATAGGTGGATGAGATCGGCAAGGCGACAATATCCACACGAGGGGTTTTCATGACGTCACGGACATTTAAATTGTAGAAGTCAAGTACACCCTTAATCCGGTATGATTCATCCGCCCGGAATGTCCCTTCCAGTCCGGCGAGATCCACTAGTGTCCGGAGCTCATCTTTTGACATAGAGGCTTCCTCTACTCCTTCTTTATGAAAACGGTTGGCGATAAGTTGCGATATTTTCTCAAGTAACCAGATAATCGGTTTTAGTATTTTGATAATGCCTTGAATAATCGGGGATACAGCTGATGCAATTTCCTGCGGGATCGCTCGTGCTATTGTTTTTGGAATGATTTCAGCAAAAATAATAATCGCCAAAATAACAAAAGTAACAGCAAGAATCGTGTTCATATTCGTATCCAATGTCCAGTAAACGACAAGGGCAATGATGGAAAGATCGACAATATTATTGCCGATCACGTTCACGATATACAATTCACCCGGATTTTCAATAATTCGCAGGAGCTTCTGTGCTTTTCGGTCCTCATTTTTTGCCTGGGTCTGTAATTTTACCTGATTTAACGAGGCAAACGCTGTCTCACTCACAGAGAAGAAAATCGACAGAACGAATAGTAGAACGATGATCGCAATGATCACTTATTTTTCCTCCTTCAAGATACTTAAATCACGTCTAGGTAAAGAAAAGAAAACCCGGTCCCGAAGGAATGTGCTTTCTTGTGTTCAAAAAGGAGGATAAAAAGGACCGAGAAGTTCGAGGCGGCGCAGCTTTGAGTGGCGGAACGTATGCAGTTGATACGTGAGCATACGAAAAGCAAGCCAACGAAGAAATTCGAAGTGTCATTTTTACCGGACTTTTTGAACATCCTCTATTAGAATAAATTTTGAATGAATAGGCGAATGACATCTGCTCCGGCAACAAATGTACCTAAGGCACTGCCAAGGTTCGCCAATACGATGACAAGCAGGACGCGGGTTACTTTATTATCCCAAAATCCTTTAACACTTGTCACGTCATCCGCTAACGTTTCAAAATCTCGGACGATTGGCTTTTTCATCCATGCTTGGACTAATCCGGCAAACCAACCAGCTGCAAGAAACGGATTTAATGATGTAAATGGTGCTGCAACGATGGCCGTGAGTACGGCAAGTGGATGTCCAAGCGCAATAATCGTCCCAATACCTGCAAGCGACCCATTCCAGAGCAGCCAGCTCCAGACTTGCTGCATACCAGCATCTGGGTTTTGGAAAAAGGTCAACACAACGAGGGCGATAATAACAATTGGGATTGTCCAGCCGATGATTTTTGGGGCCTTTGATTTCGGCGGCCGCTTCGTCAACGCCTTCAGATCTTGATCTTTATGTATTTCTTTTGTAATTCCAGGGACATGTGCCGCTCCTAGCACAGCAACTACCTTGTCACCTGGTGCTTCTTTAATCTTCTGTGCCAAGTATTGGTCGCGTTCGTCGATCAATGGTTTTTTAAGTTTCGGGAAACTCTCGGTAATCTCTTGGAGCATCGCATTGATTGTATCCTGCTGCTTCATCTTCTCCAGTTCTTCTTCGGTAATTGTTTCATTACTGAAGATGCTAAAAATGATTTGGCTAAGCAGAGTTGCTTTTCCTTTGAAGCCGATATTTCCCCAGATTCGTGAAAAGGTGACTTGAATATTCCGGTCGGCGAGGACCAATTCCGCTCCGACATCTTTAGCTGATTCAATTCCTTGAATCATTTCCTGACCTGCATTGATGCCAAACTGTTTTGCCATCCGTTTTTGGAAAGAGGAAATGGCTAGGTTCATAAGCAGTAAGGATGCCTTCTTTTGCTTAATGACTTTAAAAATATCCGTATCCTGCCATTTGTTCCCATCGGATATCGATTGATAGCGCTGTTCGTCCAGTTCAATACAGACGGCGTCGGGTTTTTCTTGTTCAATAACATCTTTTACCTGTTCGGCACTCTGTTTGGAAACATGGGCCGTTCCGATTAGGATGATTTCTTTTCCGTTTATTTCTAATCGCGTTATATTATCCACAAGTATAGATTCCTTCCTTTAATTAATCCTAGGCATGATTATAAAACGAAACTCATTCAGTGGAAGTCTTTGCTTTTTCCCCTGAATGTTAATGGAGTAAATCAGGGGGTTAGTGACTGTTTCTTTCGCTAAAATAGATTTGATTTCTTTCCTTATATCATAAGAAAGATTTACGGACAATGGCACCGTGAAAAAATGTTTATTACTTCTATAATAAACTAGCGTTGCTTGAAATTGAAATAAAATGTGCTTTTTTAGACGGTTCTTTTTTAAAATTAGGTCTTTCTTTTTAAGAAGGAAATTTGTATGATTGAAATTAAACAGATAGCTTGGTAAAGGGTATCGGCATAAAGAGGGGGAGTAAGATGCTTGAATTAGCGTTGGATGAAGAAATTACATTAAGACATATTCAGGAATCAGATGCGGCTGAGTTGTTCAATCTGACGGAAAAATCACGTACGGAGCTCCGGGAGTGGTTACCATGGGTCGACGGGACACAGACAAGGCGAGATAGTTTAAAATTTATTCAGCATACGCTTGACGCATACAATGCAAAACGGGCATTGAACTGTGGGATTATTTATAAAGGAAGGCTTTGCGGGATGATTGGATTTAATTTGGTTGACTGGTCAAACCGTGTTGGTCATATCGGCTACTGGCTCGCTACAGATATGGTAGGGCGCGGAATTATGAGCCGGGCGGTGAGCGGGTTGATGCACTACGGTTTTTATGAGCTTGATTTGAATCGGATGGAGATTCGTGCAGCTGTCGAGAATCGGAGAAGCCGGGCGATTCCAGAACGGCTCGGATTTAAGGAAGAAGGAACAATTCGTGAGGCTGAGTGGCTATATGATCATTTTGTCCACCATGTTGTCTACGGCATGCTGCGATCGGAATGGGAATAGAAAGTCTGACCCGTCCCAGAGTTTTGACGATTGTTGTCGAACGAATTATCGGTCCGTTTCTTGAAATTTGATGTCGATGACTTCCTCTGTTTTTTTCGTATAGCGGATGTCGATATAGACACCGAATTCCCGATCTTTCCCGCGAAGCCAAAGTTTAAATTTTTCTGTCGTCTCGCCGTTTCTTGTAATCGCACCGATATGCAAGTAATCGATGATTTTAGCATCCGGATATTTTTCCTTCGTTTTCTTCATGGCAACTTGGCCCCATTTGGCATAAGAAGGGGCTTCTTCTGCCGTAGCAAATTCGCTTGGTGCTGGATTAGTCACGATACTAATTGAGAAAAGCATGAGAGGAATGGCGAGTAGTAATTTCCACATATCATCAGCTCCTTTTTATATAGGTTGTGTTTTTTAGAGACAATTTATGAGGAAAAAATAGAAAAAGCATATCCATCTCTATTTAAAGAGGGGTGGATATGCTTTTTCTTAATTCATTTGGACGTTATGGAGCCTTGCAAAAATGCCATTTTGTACAATTAATTCGTCATGGGTTCCTTGTTCTTCAATTCCATTTTTCGTAACAACCATGATACGGTCTGCATTTTTAATCGTTGCAAGACGGTGGGCGATAACAAGTGTTGTCCGATTTTCCGCTAACTCATTCAGAGATTCTTGAATAATCCGCTCGGTCTCTGTATCAAGTGCAGATGTCGCTTCATCGAGAATAAGGATAGGCGGATTTTTGAGGAACATACGAGCAATCGCGATCCGCTGCTTCTGTCCACCAGAAAGCTTGAGTCCACGCTCACCGATCTGTGTTTCATAACCGTTTGGAAGTTCTGCAATGAATTCTTCCATATGAGCACGGCGGGCTGCTTCATAAATTTCCTCATCGCTCGCATCAAGATTACCATAAGCGATATTTTCCTTTAGTGTCCCTGTAAATAGGAAAACATCTTGCTGAACGACGCCGATATTTTTACGAAGAGACTCTTTCGTCATATCGCGGATATCCATACCATCTATAAAAATACTGCCGTCATCCACATCGTAAAAGCGCGGAATCAAGGAAGATATCGTCGTTTTACCGGCACCTGATGGACCTACGAAAGCCACAGTTTCTCCTGCGTGTACGTTTAAATTTAAATTATCGAGTACAGCTGGCTTATTTTCCTCATAACCAAAGGTCACATTTTTAAATTCAATATTACCTTGAAGTTTTTCGACTTCCACTGCGTCTGGTCTATTCTTCACATCCGGGTCCACATCAAGCATTTCAGTGAATCGTTTAAAACCAGCCATGCCTTTCGGATACAGCTCAAGAAGGGCAGTAATTTTATTGATCGGGGTTGTGAGTACGTTCGTTAAAAGAATAAAACTGACTAGTTCCCCGTACGTTAAGAGGTTATTGAAGGTGAGCCAGGCGCCAAATACGAGCACAAGCAGCGTCATAAGCCGCATGAGCAGATAGATGTTCGAGTGAACCGTCGCCATCACGCGGTACGCTCCCAGTTTTGCGCGGCGGAACTTTTTATTATTTTCATTGAACTGGTCCATTTCAAACTGTTCATTCGTGAATGCTTGAACGACACGCACACCGGAAACAGCATCTTCCACACGGGCGTTCACATCCGCAATATCCTCATACATCTTTTTCCACGAACGATTCATGCGAATATTCCCGTATGAAATGAGGAATATGAGGATTGGAATGGTAATTAATACAATAAGTGCGAGCATTGGGTTAATCGTGAACATAATAAAGAATGCACCGAGAAATGTCATAATCGAAATGAAAAAGTCCTCTGGCCCATGGTGGGCAAGTTCTCCGAGATCAAAGAGATCTGTCGTAATCCGGCTAATCATATGGCCGGTCTTCGTATTATCGAAAAAGCGGAAAGACTGCTTCTGTACATGATGGAATAATTCATTCCGCATATCCGTTTCGATATTTACTCCTAGCTTATGGCCAAAGTAAGTTACAACATATTGAAGCAGGGTGCTGACGATGTAAACAACCAAAAGCAACGCACCAACTGTTAGTATGATATTCCAGTCGTCACCCATCAAGAGGTCATCGATAAACCACTGGACGGCGAGTGGAAAAGCAAGCTCGAGAATAGCCACAATCATCGCTGCCGAGAAGTCGACAATAAATAGCCGTTTATGTGGCTTATAATAAGAGAAAAAACGTCGTATCAACGTGATGCACTTCCTTTTCCTTTTTTATTGTATAAGAAACTATAAAGTAAAAATGCTGTGATAACTTTTGTATGGAGGGCTAGCCACGTCCGGCGCAAGCGCCTTTGTTAAAAAGTCTACTTGAAATTATATGCTTTGTTAGAGGGAGATTCAAGAAAGAAGGTTATTGGTTGTGAGTAAGTGAAAAGTTGTTGCATGTTATTCACGTTGGGGAAAGTTTTCCCGTGGATAAATCGTGGATAAGCAGTTTTTCCTGTTGAAACCATGTGATTATCCCCAAAGTTATCCACATATGCACAAGTGTTCCTACTTATTTTGTTACGCAACAAGTTTTTACTACTATATATAGATTCTGCGTGGAATTTTATCCACGGAATGTTAATAAGTTCGCTTTTTCTGTGGATAATAGGGTGTGTTTGACAGAAAGTTCAGTGGATAAGGTGCAGTAATTTGGATTACTGCACCTCTTTTTTCTGGGACAAATGCTCTGACCCCATGTCCCACTACTGAGCGGTGAGGGTTGCTTCGGTTTCGTGTAGCTGGCCGCCGCGGTAGTAGGTGATGGTTAGGGTGTCGCCGATTTCTTTTTCTTGGAAGAGGATTTTTCTTAGATCAATGACATTCGTAATTGGTTCGCCGTTTAGTTCAACGATAACATCGAGCCGCTCGAGTCCGCTTTGATCGGCAGGGGACAGTGGCTGGACACTCCAAATATATACACCCCCGGTTACATCACTTGGCAATGATAATGTATTTTCCCATTCTTGATGGGGGATTTCATCTAACGAATAAACTTCAACTCCAAGGAAGGGGCGCTCGACTACTCCCGTTGTTTCAAGCTCTTGCATGATTGGCAAGGCATGGTCAATCGGAATTGCAAATCCAAGTCCTTCTACAGCTGCTTCATTTATCTTCATCGAATTAATGCCAATGAGCTGGCCGTAAATGTTGATAAGTGCGCCTCCACTATTTCCCGGGTTAATCGCGGCATCTGTTTGGATAACCTCTGCTTGCCAGTCAGGGCGCCCGTCCATGTCAAAGTCTTGGGGGATTGTTCGCTCTGTACCGCTAATTACACCTTGCGTAACCGTGCTGGAAAACATAAGCCCAAGAGGGTTGCCAATGGCGATTGCCGGCTCACCAACCTTTACATTGCCGGATACGCCAATTTCAATTGCCTCCTGAACGTTATCACTTGGCATCCGAATTACTGCTAGATCACTGAATAAATCACTGCCAACGACTTCCGCATCGAGATGGGTATCATCATAGAGGACGATCTCAATCTGATCGGCTCCTTCCACGACATGGTGATTCGTTACAATATACGCATTTCCATCTTCTATTTTATAAATAACTCCTGAACCAGTTCCAGCTTCAACGGAACCTTCCTCCAGCCAATAATGATTCTCCTTTTGAATATTTGTTACACCGACAACGGCCGGGGTAACCCGATCCACGACCTCCGTTATTTGGGTGGAGACGTCGACGCTTACAGATGTATTTTGCGGCTGTCCATCTAGCCCGTCATGAATTGTTTCTGTCATTCGGTCTGTTGTTGTTTGGGGAATCAGATTTGCTTTCATTAGTTCGGGAAGCGCGACTGAGACAATTAAAATACCGATAATGACACCTAAAAGCAGGGGAGTGAGCCAGTATAATTTCCTGCGCTCCCTCGATTTATAATAACCCATGCCCTAACCTCCTCTATATCTCTCTTTACTTACATGTAGTATTACCAAAAATCGCTTCTTCATAACGCCTTTTAGACTGGGACATTTGGGGTCAGAGCATTTGTCCCAGTGGGACAAGTGCTCTGACCCCAATGTCCCTG